>WJJN01000196.1 GCA_014729735.1 Candidatus Zhuqueibacterota bacterium | reverse complement strand
TCGTCCGGTTCTGGATTTGTTCGGGGTCTAATTTGTGACCTTTTGCATGCAAAATATTCGAGATGATCTCATCCGCATTGGCACCTTCTTCAGGCGCAATGTCTTTGGTTTCGATATTGACTCCCAGATCATGAAACGTCACCTGCCACGCTTTTACATGTTGTGTCAATGTATCGGCTATCACACCGTCAAAATCAAATAATACTGCTTCAATCAATTGCTTTCTCCTAAAGTCCTGTTTTATCATCAACCAGATTTGGGAATGTATCAATAGTCATTTTTGGGTGTCGGAACTGTATCAAAAGTACTATTTTCTCATTTAGTGTCATTCCGGGCTTGTCCCGGAATCTCCTGATTAAATGTAACTTACGAGATTCCGGCATTCCGCTTTGCTCCAGCCGGAATGACATGACAATTGACTTTTGATACCCCCCCTGACTTTTTAATGAGGGACAAGCCGGAATTACATTTTACAAAAGAATCAGACTTATGATACAGCTCCAAATCTTTTAAATACCTATTTATTTAGCCTGGCTTTTATCCACATAAAGATCGCTGGATTTGGTCAGCATTTCCTGTATATTTCCCACCATCCGGTGCGGATCAGGAAGATATCCATCCAGCAGTAGAACGCTGTAGTACAGGTTCTCCGCCGCGTTATCCAGGTACACGTCCTTCGGATCTTTTTTATAAATTTCCAGCATATTCTTGATCAAAGGGTGTTTGCCGTTCACTTCCATGATCTTTGCCGGAACTTTAGCGTCTTTGTTGATCGCCTGCATCAATTTTTCCATCTGCGCCGACATTGTACCATCAGGATTGACGAGCACTGCCGGGCTGGCAGTCAACCTTTCAGATGCGCGAACTTCCTTCACCTTGTCACCTAAAATATTCTTGATCCGTGCGCACAAATCGCCCAGCTCTTTTGTATCGATCTTTTCTTCTTCTTTTTGATCTTCTTTCTTCTCTTTGTCTTTAATTTTGTCCAAATTTGCCGGATCGATTTGATCTGCCGATGCCAGCTCTTTATCCTTGAATTTTTGAATGCCGCTCATCACAAATTCATCGATGGGATCATATAAGTAAAGCACCTCGATACCCTTGCTGTGAAACAACTCCAGATGTGGATTTTGCTCCATCACCTCTCTGTTTTGGCTGGAAAGATAATAGATTTGCTCCTGTCCTTCCGCCATTCGGTCCACATAATCTTGTAATGATGTTAATGCTTCCGCGTTATCGAAATGAGAGGAATTAAATCTGAACAATTCAAAAATCTTTTCCTGGTTTCCGTAATCGGCATAACCCTCTTTGAAAATCCGCCCAAATTCATTCCAGAACTGCTCGTACTTTTCTTTATCTTTCTCCGCTATTTCCGATAAATGTGTCAGAATTTTCTTTACCAGCACACTCTTAATTTTCGTCAGCGCGAGATTTTCCTGAAGTGTTTCCCGTGAAATATTCAGCGGCAGGTCTTCGGAGTCGACAACCCCGCGTATGAAACGTAAATAGTTGGGCAATAAATCTTTGCTGTTCTGCTGCACCAGGATTCTTTTTACAAATAAATTCACACCGACTTCCGGAGGCGGAAAGCCCGGCATTTCGATATTGGTTTTTGGAATGTAAAGCAGACTATGAAACTGGATCGGAACATCAGCCGATATGTGCAGATGCGTCAGTGGCTCCTCCGACGTATTGGCAATGAATTTGAAAAATTCTACATACTGCTCTTCGTTGATGGATGATTTCGGCTCCCGCCAGATCGCCGAAATTTTGTTGACTTGCTCGCCATTGATATGAATAGGAAACGGGACGAAATTGGAATATTTTTTGATGACATTTTCAACCCTGTGCTTTTCGGTGAATTCCTTGGCATCATCCCGCAATTTTACCTCGATTCGGGTTCCGCGGGGGGCTTCGTCCAGTTCTGTGATGCGATAAGTTCCGGTTCCGTCACTCCGCCATTCGCAGGGCACAGCATCTTCTTTAAAAGAGCGCGTCCGGATCGACACTTCTTCCGCAGCGATAAATACAGAATAGAACCCCACTCCGAACTGTCCGATTAATTCAGGTCCCTGTTTTTCATCTTTTGTCAATTGCTTTAGAAATTCAGCCGTCCCGGAATGTGCAATAGTGCCGATATTCGAGATCAGCTCTTCCCGGCTCATCCCGATTCCGGTATCGGTGATTGTAAATGTCTGATTGTCCGCATCCAGTTCGATGCGAATCTCATATTCCCGATCAGGATCAGCAATCTTGGTTCCCCGGACCTCTTCGAACCGCACTTTATCCAGGGCATCGGCTGCATTGGAAATCAATTCCCGGATGAAAATTTCGCGGTTCGTATACAATGAATGCGCCAGAATATCCAGCAGTTGTTTTGTTTCTGCCTTAAACTTGTATGTTTTTGCTGATTTTTGATCCGTCATAATTTTACCTCCTCAACACTTCACTTTTAATTGATATTTTAATTTATTTGAAGTTTAATGCACTTTCTGGCTTTTGGCTATTAGCTATTAGTAGCTAACCGGTTCACCTGTTATCAACAAAAAGCTAAAAGCCAACAGCTATCAACTTTTAAGAAATTTTCTCACGATGCGAAATGTCAGGCATTTTGCTATTTAGTGCTTGAACGAAAACTCAAAAAATTGTCATTCTGAGGAGCGGAGCGACGAAGAATCTCATACCACTAAGCGGATGTCTTTACTAAACTTCGTGGTATGAGATTCTTCATGCGCCAAAAAGACGGCGCATTCAGAATGACATTATCGCCGTTTTCGTTCAGGCACTATTTAAATTAACTCCCCCTTCAAGAACCGCCCTGTATAAGATTTTTCAATCTTCACGACTTCTTCTGGCGGACCTTCAGCAATGATCGAGCCACCCTCATCTCCGCCCTCAGGTCCGAGATCGATAATGTGATCCGCTGTTTTGATGACATCCAGATTATGCTCGATCACGATCACGGTGTTTCCCTTTTCCACAAGCCGATTCAATACCGAAAGCAGCATTTTAATGTCTTCGAAATGAAGACCGGTGGTCGGTTCGTCCAGCATGTACATTGTTCGTCCTGTGGCGACTTTCGATAGCTCTGTCGCCAGTTTGACGCGCTGTGCCTCGCCGCCGGACAGCGTCGTCGCCTGCTGTCCCAGATGGATATAACCCAGCCCGACATCATAAAGAGTCTGCAGCTTGGATTTTATCCTCGGAATTTTATTAAAAAACTCCAGCGCTTCGCTGACTGTCATATCCAGCACATCGGAAATGGATTTCCCCCGGTATTTGATTTCCAGGGTTTCGCGGTTGTAGCGCTTTCCTTTGCAAACCTCGCATGTGACGTATACATCCGGTAAAAAATGCATTTCGATTTTTATAATGCCGTCGCCCTGACACGCTTCACAGCGCCCGCCTTTCACATTGAAACTGAATCTGCCCGGTTTGTAGCCCCGCAATTTTGCTTCGGGTAATTGTGCGAACAGATCGCGGATATAGGTGAACACGCCGGTATAGGTCGCCGGATTCGAGCGCGGGGTTCTGCCGATTGGGGATTGATCGATATCGATCACCTTGTCCAGATGCTCCAATCCCTCTATTTTCTGATAAGTTAGCGGCGCTTTTTTGCCCTGATAAAATTCCCGTAGCAGAATCGGATAAAGCGTTTCATTTATCAATGTACTTTTCCCGGAACCGGAAACACCGGTGATGCAGGTAAACACACCAAGCGGAATTTTCACGTTCAACGTTTTTAAATTATTGCCTCCGGCACCGTAAAGAGTGAGGTACTTTCCGTTTCCATTCCGTCGTTCCGTGGGAATTTCTATCTTTTTCAATCCCGTTAAGTAGCCGCCGGTCACTGAATCCTTATTTCTTTTAATTGCTTCGGGATCACCGACCGCCACAACTTTTCCGCCACCATTGCCCGCGCCGGGTCCCAGGTCGACGATATAATCCGCGTGCAAAATCGTATCCTTATCATGCTCCACCACGATTACTGTGTTTCCGAGATCGCGCAGCGTTTGCAGAGTATTGATGAGCCGCTGGTTATCCCGCTGATGCAAACCAATAGATGGCTCATCTAAAATATAGAGCACCCCGACGAGCTGCGATCCGATTTGCGTCGCTAATCGGATGCGCTGCGCTTCACCACCTGACAGACTTCCAGCGGATCGATTTAATGTAAGATAATCCAGCCCGACATCCACTAAAAATCTAAGCCGCTCGTTGATCTCTTTCAAAATTTGATGAGAAATGACTTTCTCTTTTTCCGTAAGTTTCAATTCTTTAAAAAAGCGATTTGCATTTTTAATGGAAAACTGAGTCAATTGATGAATATTATAATCCCCGATACGCACTGCGAGAGCTTCTTTACGCAGGCGGGCTCCATCGCATGTACGACAGGGTCGTATGTTCATGAACTGCTCAATCCAGTTGCGGATATACGAAGAAGATGTTTGGTGATAACGCCGCTTCAGATTGTTGACAACGCCCTCATATTGCGTGTTGAACTCGGCGTGAGACTGCTTGCTCTCGTTAGTGTAAACCATCCTGACCTGCTCGTCGCCGGAGCCATACATTACAATATCTTTTTGCCCCGGCGCTAAATCTTTGTAGGGTTTATTCAGATCTATTTTATACTTTTGAGCGACAGCCGTCAGTTGCGAGAAGTACCATCCCTCCCGGGCTTCACCCCACGGCTTGATCGCGCCCATGTTGATGGACAAATTGGGATTCGGTACGATCAGCTCCGGATCGATCTCCATCGTTGTCCCCAGTCCTTTACATTCGGCACACGCCCCATACGGACTGTTGAACGAAAACATGCGGGGTGCCAATTCTTCATAGGAAATCCCGCAGTCAATGCAGGCAAAATGTTCGCTAAAGAACAATTCCTCTCCATCGATCACATCAATCATAATGATGCCGCTCGCCAGTCCGAGCGCAGTTTCGATAGAATCAGTCAGCCGCGACACAATATTCGGATTAATGACGATCCGGTCCACGATGACTTCGATATCATGCTTTTTATATTTATCCAGTTTGATTTCTGATTCCAAATCATGTAATTCACCGTCCACCCGAACACGCACGTATCCGTCTTTCCGGGCTTCCTCAAAAACTTCGCGGTATTCTCCCTTTCTGCCTCGAACCAGTGGTGCCAGTACCTGTATCTTCGTATTTTCAGGCAATTTCATGACATTATCCACGATCTGCTGCACCGTTTGCCGCTGGATTCTCTTTCCACAATTATAGCAATACGGAATTCCGATGCGCGCAAACAGCAGGCGCAAGTAGTCATAAATCTCAGTGACTGTTCCCACGGTGGAGCGGGGATTTTTGCTGGCACTGCGCTGCTCGATGGAAATCGCCGGTGATAGCCCCTCGATATAATCGACATCCGGTTTTTCCATTAACCCTAAAAACTGTCGGGCATACGCGGATAGCGATTCCACATATCGGCGCTGCCCTTCGGCATAAATCGTATCAAACGCGAGAGATGATTTTCCGGAACCGGAAATCCCTGTGATCACAATCAGTCTGTTTCTCGGAATTTCAATATCGATGTTTTTTAAATTGTGTTCTCGGGCACCTTTAATTGTTATTGTTTCTTTCTCTGGCATAGCTTAATGTCTGATTAAATATCTTCATCCAGTTTGATGTCACCCTCATACAGAATAACATTATCTGGTTTTTTACCCAGTTTGTAACCAATTGGTTTCGTAAAATAGGGATCATCATAAACTTCTTTTAAAAATTTATCGCGGTATTTGGGATGGGCAATGCTTGCAATAGCGAGAGCTTTTTCACCCGCAGTAAGACCGCGCAAATCGGCAATTCCATATTCGTTCACGATAACCACACTGTCATAAGTGGATGCCGTCAGACTTACACCGGTGGGAGCTGTCTTCACAATTTTAGAATCACCGTGTTTGGTAATACTTTTGACAGTGATAATCGCCGTACCGTACGCCGGATCATTCAAAGCCCGGATAAAATCCGGTTGTCCGCCCACGCCGCTGTAGTAGCGGTGGGCATCTATAAAATCCGCCCATACATTTCCTAACAGATCGACGCCCATCGCTGTATTCACGGAAATGAACGGCGCGTTTTTGCGAATCGTTTCTTCCGAGTTAGTGTAGCCGCAGGAGCGCATCTGCACGCTTGTTCTCATGTGCACGAAATCATAAAGTTCTTTTGAGCCCATTATCAAGCTGGTGGTGCTGTATCCCTGGTTCTGCTTTTTTCTGCGGTTGGTTACGATCCCTAATTTTTGCAGATACATCAATCCATCGCCGTAAAGCTCGGTTTGAATGCCAAGGTCTCTATAACCCGCATCTTTGATTGTACCGACAACTGCATCCGGGATTTTGCCGATTCCGACTTGCAGTGTAACGCCGTCATGAATAAAATGCTGCGTAATCATTTCTCCGATGCGCTTTTCGACGGGATCGAGATTCTCGAAATCCGGTGCCGGAAAATCGTAAATAGATTTTATATTGTCATCAACCACGAGATAATCTATAGAATGTGAATCGACAATGCTCTGCCCCTGTGTGAACGGCATGCCATTATCCAATTCGGCGATCACGAGACTTGCATTAGAAATCGCAGTGTGCATCGCTTCTACCGATAGTCCCAAACTATATTCGCCAGTGTGTTCAAACTGGCTCACTTTGGTAATTACGATATCCGGTTCATAAAGCCTGCCTTTTCCGATCAGACTGTCGATGTTTGCCAGCGTGCACGGAAGATAAAAAGCGCGACCCTCATTAGCTGCCTTTCGAACTACACCAGTTGAAAAGATGGAATAAGTCATGATTCGGTCTTGCAGCCCCTCTTCCACATACGGAACATCACCCTGGAGCAGTAAGTGAACCATTCGCATTACGGGAATATTTTTATTCCTGACTTTGATCGTATCAGTCAACGCCCGGAGGCATGCAGTTGGAGCTGCGGCGTTCGAACCGACATAGCATGTTACCATCTCATGTTTATTGAATTTATCAGCAATCACATCTCCAATTTGATCGAGGTTTATGACAGCAGGCTGTACCATACAATTCTCCGTATTTATTTTAAACGACAAATAACTATAATAAACTACTAAAATACAGAATTTTTCAAAAACAATCAAGTTTTTTTTAGTGCACTTTTATCTTACATCTCTCCTTACAAAGTGTGGAGGTCGACTTAACAGAAAAATTTTTCTTGACTTTGAAATATAATTTATTTATATTGAAATTCTATGAATTATGGCGGCGTAGCTCAGCTGGTTAGAGCAGTGGAATCATAATCCACGTGTCCGGGGTTCGAATCCCTGCGCCGCTACTAATCCAAGCGAATGGTTATGACAGGCAAATTTTACACGGGACAACCTTTCAAATTCATGAAAGGTTTTTTTATTTCTGTTCCGCGGTCACCTTTTCTGATAAAAATGGCATCCGACTCCCCGGCAAATAGTTTTCTTATCCTATTTACAAAAGTGTTCCTTGCAATGTCTATCCTGTATTCGTATTATCTACAGAGTTCATTAAATGGATATTCTAAAAAATTTTACAGAAATAATTCAAAATAATAAACTGATTCAACCTGGCGACCAGATAATTGTTTCAGTGTCCGGTGGTGTCGATTCGGTAACGCTACTCGATTTACTTATGCATTTGAAAAAAAATTATGATCTGACGCTGCATGTCTTTCATGTGCATCACGGATTGCGGGGCGCAGAGGCAGATCGCGACCAGACTTTTGTCCGCCGCCTTGCGGAAATATATGAACTCGATCATTCCGATATCCGGGTGGATGTCATTGCTTATTCATCAAAAACCGGAAGCTCCATCGAAGAAGCAGCGCGTTCACTGCGTTATCGTTCGCTTCTCGATCTATTCAATCGTTTGAATTATAATAGCATTGCACTTGGGCACAATGCTGACGACCAGGCAGAGACAATTATCGATCATTTCCTGCGCGGCAGCGGCATTAGAGGACTTGCAGGGATGGAAATTATCCGCGAACCATTTATTAGACCGTTATTGGCGTTCAGACGTGATGAAATTGAAACTTATGCATCACAAAAAGGGTTACATTATGTAACCGATTCATCAAATTCAGATATTAATTTTCGGCGAAATAGAATAAGACACAAGTTATTGCCACTATTGCAACAAGAGTTTAATCCGGCAATAGCAAATACTCTTACAAAGATAGGCTCAATTTTCAGGGATTACGATAGATACTTTAAATTTCAGGCAAAACAGGCATTCGAATCATGCTGTAAAAGTATAAAAAAAAATAAAATAATACTTGATATTGAACAATTTTTCAGTTATTTTAATGCAATTCAAGTTTATATTCTTTATTATGTTCTGAGCGTTGCGCACATTGATGAAAATGTTCTGACATTCTCGAAGCTAAAAACATTTTCAAATCTGTTAGCGAATAGAAAGCCCGGGACCCGGCTTCCTGTTTATGAAAATTGGGAATTTCTGATCGATCACGATGGACTGATTTTTCATCGACCTGAAACAGGTTCAATTAAATTCCCAATTGAGATAAACAGAGAATATCCGCTTTACGATAGTGAACAGATTTTTCGATGCGAATTAATCACAAGGGATCAGCTTCCTGTTTCGTTTCCAAAGAACAAGAATATTGAATTCGTTGATTACGATCGCATTAAGGGTGGATTGACCATTCGAAATGCCCTTCCCGGGGATCGATTTATTCCGCTAAATTTCACCGGGCGTAAAAAACTATCTAATTTTTACACCGATGAAAAAGTCCCGTTACACATTCGAAATCAAGTCCCGCTGTTAACGACTCATGAAAACATAATTTGGATTATCGGATATCGAATTGATGATCGATTTAAGGTGACGGAAAATAGCAGGAACATCTTGAAATTGGAAGTAAGAGGGGCAACAAATGAGCGAGAGATTGTATGAACCGACAATCAAAAATAAACATAAAATTCTTATTTCTGAAGAACAAATAAAAAGACGAATTGAAGAATTAGGAAAACAGATTTCAGAAGAATATAGAGACAAATGTCCGATTGTGATCGGCGTGTTGAACGGTGCATTCGTTTTTATGGCTGACTTGATCAGAGAATTGACCATCGATTGCGAGGTTGATTTCGTAAAAATCTCAAGTTATGGCGGTCAGAGGGTTTCCAGCGGCAACATCCGATTATTAAAAGATTTTGACTGTCATGTCGATGGTAGACATGTGCTGGTTGTGGAAGATATCGCCGATTCCGGCAGGTCTATAAAATTCTTAGAGCAAATGTTTTCGGATTCAGACCCAAAATCTGTGAAAATTATTTCACTGCTGCTAAAAGAGGGCGGTGCGGTTGTCGATTTTAAAGTTGATTATATCGGGTTCACGATTCCTAATGACTTTGTCGTCGGTTATGGTTTGGATTTTGATCAGAAATATCGGAATTTATCAGATATTTATATTTTAGAATAGTTACGTTGGAGATTTGTAATATTATGAAAAATCGTTTAATAACCTTTTACCAGGAAAGAAGGAGACGAGATTCCGATAACAGGAATAGAAAGAATCAGAGAAAAGATGATCGGGATCAGCCACCGAAAAAAGACGATTCTTTCCAATGGCAAAAGGCTTCAAAAACATTTGCTTTCTGGCTGGTTATATTTATTTTAATGATCTGGTTTTCGCGCCAGCTTGGTCAGGATTCCAAGCAGGAAGCGGAAATATCGTATCCCGTCTTCAAAAGACTACTGGTGGAGCAAAAAATTGAAAGTGCTGAAATAAAAGAGAAAGATTTCCACGGGGTGCTGAAACAGCCTGAAAGTCTCACGGAATCGGATAAACAGTACGAGGCATTCGTGACCCAACTACCGGAAGAACCAGATTTTGAGCTCGTTGATAAATGGGTGCAGGAATATGGTATTGAAATTAATTTTGAGGAAAAATCGCTGAATTGGTGGGGGTATTTGCTAAATTTTCTCCCCTGGGTGCTGATTATCGCCGTGTGGTTATTTTTTCTAAGAAGGATGCAGGGCGGTGGTACCAAAGGTATTTTTTCCTTTGGCAAATCCAGAGCCAAGATGTTGACTACCGACCGTACGAAAGTAACATTCCAGGATGTTGCCGGCGCAGATGAGGCAAAACAGGAATTGATCGAGATTATCGAATTTCTAAAAGAGCCGGATAAATTCCAGCGACTTGGGGGAAAAATACCGAAAGGCGCGCTGCTACTTGGTCCTCCGGGAACCGGAAAAACGCTGTTGGCAAAGGCAGTAGCCGGAGAAGCCGGCGTTCCCTTCTTCAGCATGTCCGGTGCGGACTTTGTGGAGATGTTCGTTGGCGTTGGTGCCTCCCGGGTGCGGGATTTATTTGAACAGGGCAAGAAAAATGCGCCGTGCATTATTTTCATCGACGAGCTGGATGCAGTCGGCAGACACCGCGGCGCCGGTCTCGGCGGGGGACACGACGAACGGGAGCAGACCTTGAATCAGCTCCTCGTAGAGATGGACGGTTTCGATTCCAACGAAGGCGTTATTCTCGTTGCAGCGACGAACCGCCCCGATGTTCTCGATGCGGCGCTGCTGCGTCCCGGTCGCTTCGACCGGCAAATCGTAGTCGATCGTCCCGATGTACGGGGACGAGAGGGTATCTTGAAAGTGCACACGAAAAAAATCCGCATGGGCAAAAAGGTAGATCTTCAGGTCATGGCAAAAGGAACGCCCGGTTTTTCCGGTGCCGACCTCGCCAATATGGTCAATGAAGCCGCGCTGCTGGCTGCCCGTAAAAACAAAAAGCAGGTCGAAATGGAGGACATGGAAGAAGCGAAGGACAAGGTTCTGATGGGAACCGAAAGAAAAAGCCTGCTGATCAGCGAAAAGGAAAAGAAGAGCACCGCATACCATGAAGCCGGTCACGCGCTCGTGGCAAAATTGCTCCCCGAAGCTGATCCGGTGCATAAAGTCACTATTATTCCGCGGGGTCGTTCGCTCGGAGCAACCACCACGCTGCCAATGGATGAGAAACACAATTATTCACAAAAATACTGTGAAAGCATGTTGTGCCAACTTTTAGGCGGCAGAATTGCTGAGAAAATGGTACTCGATCAATATACAACGGGAGCCGGTAATGATCTCGAGCGAGCTACTGAATTGGCACGCAAGATGGTCTGCGAATGGGGAATGAGCGATGTAATGGGTCCGTTAACATTTGGCAAGAAGCAGGAGGAAATATTCCTGGGTAGAGAAATCGCACAACACCGGGATTACAGTGAGCAAACTGCAAAATTGATCGACAGCGAAGTGAAACGATTTGTTATGGAAGCTTCCGAATTAGCTGAAAAATTGATTTCAGAAAATTTCGATAAACTTCATGAACTGGCGAAGGCATTGCTCGAAAAAGAAAATCTCGATGTTGAGGCAATCAATGCCATATTTGGAGAAAACGAGGAAAATGAAATTGCGGATCAGGAAACATCAAGCGATACCTCGAAAGAAGATAATGGCAAAGAATAATATCGCGGCAGAAAATTAGATAAGAAAAATATATGCCAACCTCAGCCTTTATGAAAAGGTTGGGGTTGTTTTTTATCCTTTCTCGGATTTAGCCGGATGAATTGTGAGGAGGGTGAGATCGGGTAAAATCGCAAGGAGTGACATCATGAATATGCTTCCAATTATCGCCTTTTTAAGTTTTTTATTCATCATTTTTTACCTTTATAAAAACTCTGAAATTGTCAATAAGCGCAAACTGGTGGTTTTTACTGCACTGTTAATCGTAATATTCATCATCGTAAATATTATTTATTACCATCGTTCAAAACCGCCGGAACAGCAATTCAGGCTTTTAATTTGCCCGTTTTCATTTGCCGGGGATATTTCTCCGGAAAACAGGGCTTTGTTTCAATACGTCCCGTACTTTGCATCTAATCAAATATATCGCTCTGTGACTGATAAGGCGGTCGTGATTCCCTTCGAATCCGTGCATAAGACATTCGATCTGGATTCTCTATCGAATGCAGCTTATTTATCAAAAATCGTCACCTTGACAGGTACCACGCATTTCGTGACCGGAGAAATCGATAAATTGGATACCAATTCATTTAGATTGCATTTATCGATGGGAGAACCGGATGTTGAGCATCAGGCAGTTGAATTCGGATTTCAGCGAGATGAGTTTCCGCAGATGCTACCGGAGGTATCAAAGGCTGTAATGAATTTTATGAATATCCCAGGTAAATCGATATTTGATGCTCCGATATCATCCTCCATCGATCATTTACAGCACTTTATGGCTGCGTTTCAACTATACCTTGCCGAACAGTTCAATGAGGCAATTGAAGAGCTCGCAAAAGCAATTGCCGCCGATTCGACGAATAGCGCTGCTCATTTACTTGCAGCCGAAACCTATTATGCCCAGGCAGTAAAGGAGCATGCCAAAAATGAAAAATCCGCGATCCGGGAATTCAGCAACACCCGTTTTTTTTTAGATGAGGCAATCGTCCGAGATTCGTTAAACGATGAAAATTACCGGTTATTGGGAGAATACTATATTTTCAATGAACGCTGGGCGCGTGCTGAAGAGGCACTTTACAAAGCATGGCAACTGAATTCCAATAATCCTCGGATTTATCCGCCTTACGCCCGGTTTCATGAATTTCGATATCAAAAAATCGGATTTCAAAATGAAGAGCAACTTTATGAACGGGCAATATATTTGAACCCTTTCTATGAGAAAGCATATCTTTTATTATCCAGTCATCATGTTTTCAATAACAGCAGGGATAAAGGGATGCAGGTACTTCATGACTATTTACAGTTGAATCCTGAATCTATCCGGGCAATGATGGCTCTAACGAAAATTCATATTGTCCGAAATGAGGTAATGCCAGCGCTGAATCTGCTTGAAAAAGTCATCAAGCTCGATCCTGACCGTGCAGATGCGTTTTATAATTTGGGGATCGTTTATTATAATACCGAAGATTTTGACAATGCGAAACGATTTTTTAAACGGGCGATCGAAATCAGCAATCATTTGAACTCCTATCTGTATCTTGCTTATATTAACGAGAAAGAAGGAGATAAAGAACAGGCAATAGCCTATCTTCGGAAACGCATCCACTACAAAACAGGTTTTGATGACGAATTTGCCGAAGTGGCGCGGGAGCATTTGTACAAATTAATCCATCAGGATAGTACGAAGGGAAAACAGAATGACTGATTATAAGCTCGATTGCCGTGGTGTAATTCTGGATTTAAGCAAACGAACCCAGGTGATGGGAATTTTGAATATTACCCCCGACTCGTTTTCCGATGGTGGTAAGTTCACAAATCCGGATATCGCAATTGAGCATGCGATACAAATGGAGCAGGAGGGAGCGGACATCATCGATGTTGGTGCGGAGTCTACCCGCCCCGGTTCAGACGCCGTTTCCCTCGAAGACGAGTTGAATCGCCTGCAACCGGTCGTCTCTGAATTGTTAAAAAAGCTCACGATCCCTATATCAGTGGACACATATAAAGCGCCTGTTGCAGAAGAAATGCTGAAAATGGGAGTGCATCTCATCAATGATATAAGCGGTTTACGGTTTGATGCGGAAATGAAAAACGTGGTTGCGAAATACCAGTCGCCTGTAGTGGTGATGCATATCAAGGGCACGCCGAAAAACATGCAGAAAAATCCTCATTACAAAAATGTGATTCGCGAAGTTTACGCTTATCTCGGAGATTCAGTGAACCTGGCAACACGGGCAGGCATAAAAAAAGAACTGATTGTTATCGATCCCGGGCTCGGATTTGGCAAGCGCCTTCAAGATAATTATGAAATCATCCGCAGTCTTCGAATATTTGAATCCATCGGATGTCCGATATTGCTGGGTCCATCCCGAAAATCATTCATTGGGAAAATCCTGGAACTTGACGTCGATCAGCGTCTCGAAGGCACAGCAGCCGCAGTGGCGATTGCAATTTGCAACGGAACTCATATTGTGCGCGTTCACGATGTGAAAGAAATGAAACGGGTCTGTCACATCGCCGATCTGATCTCCGGTAAAGCATCAATCGAGACTCTTCAATCAAACCAATAATCGGAACGACTAAAAATGGAGTTAGAATTATTTAAATTAGGATTTCTTTCGGTCACGATGATCGATATTTTAGACATTGCGTTTATATCGTTTGTAATATACAAGTTGTATTTTTACATTCGTGGTTCCCGCGCTGCGCAAATGTTTGTCGGGCTCGTTTTGATTTTGGTGGTGTCACTGATTGTGCAATTATTCAATATGAGCGGAATGAACTGGATTTTTCAGAATCTAAAGACTGTATGGCTTATTGCGTTCGTCATTTTGTTTCAACCGGAATTACGAAGAATTCTCATTTATATGGGACAATCACCGTTGGTACAAAAGTTTGTAAAACCAACCATTACGCTGCGAATTGTGGAAGAAGTAATAAAAGCGGCGCAAGAATTAAGCCGTCGCGGGTATGGCGGAATGCTGGTGCTGGTGAATAACGTAGGTATCAAATCAATTCTCGAGACAGGTGTCAGCATTCAGTCTGAGGTGACAGCTCCGCTGATTGTCTCCATATTTAATCCTCGTTCGCCTCTGCACGACGGAGCAGTAGTCATTCAAAACGAAGTTATCGAAGCAGCCCAGTGCATCCTGCCATTAAGTCAAAATCCTGATTTGCCACCGCAATACGGAACCCGGCACCGCGCAGCGCTCGGGCTTTCTGAAGAGACCGATGCTGCCATTATCGTCGTATCCGAAGAAACCGGTCAGATTTCACTGGCACTCGATGGCGCTTTAATCCCAAATCTTGATTATAATCTGCTGAAAAAGCAACTTGACATGTTCTTCAAGATCCATCCCGGGCTTTGATTTATCCTGGCGTATTTCACTTTCTTCTTAATGATTTTAAATTTACGGCAATTGCTCTAGCGCTTCCAACCTTTCGATAGCCCGATTTTTATATTCAATAGCGCTTTCATGATTTGGATCGAGAGCGAGAATCCGGTTCCATTCTGCGATCGCGCCCTCATAATTTCCGCTGGTATAAAGTCGCATGCCGCTATTAAAGAATTCGGCAATTTTCTTATTTAGTTTTGTCTTGCACTCATCCACATATGATTTCGCGATAACGTGATTATTATCCTTTTCCAGAATTTGCTCGAAAAGGTCTAATGCCCTGTGATACTCGCCGTTGTTGAACAGTTTCATTCCCCTATCCTGCAATTCCTCGATGCTGGTTCGGGTCCAGATTTCCGCCTGCATTTGTTTCGCTTT
>WJJN01000195.1 GCA_014729735.1 Candidatus Zhuqueibacterota bacterium | reverse complement strand
GGGGGGAACTCAAGAATTCAAATAAAAAATCATTTCATGGAAAGAAGTATGACATCACGAGAACGAGTTTTGACAACACTGGCTCATAAAGAGCCGGATAAAGTGCCGCTGGATCTGGGCGCGATGCGCTCCAGCGGCATCATGGCAATTGCATATAATAAATTGAAACAGCACCTGGGTCTGTCAGGCGGCTACACACGGGTGTATGACATCGGGCAGCAACTGGCAGAGCCGGAGCAGAAAATTCTGGATCGATTTCACATCGATGTGATCGATCTGGCGAACACATTTGGCGAAAATGGCGATGACTGGAAAAAATGGTCCCTGCCCGACGGCTCGCCGGGACAGGTGCATCGCATCTTTTATCCATCCCGTCACGGGAATGAATGGGTATTTTACGACGGCGATCGCATCACGTCACGTATGCCGGAAGGCTGTCTTTACTTCGAAGCCTGCAATCCGCCGCTGGAGAACGCGACGACGAAGCATGATATCGAAAATCACAAATGGTATTATTATTCGGATGAGGATTTGCGGATTCTGGAACAAAAGGCAAAGCATTTATACGAGAATACCGAATATGCCATTATGGGCGGCTTCGGCGGCAACATACTCGAGTACGGGCAGAACTTGCGCGGGTGGTCGAATTTCATGATGGACCTCGTCATCAATCGCAGCCTTGCCGACGATCTGATGGACAAGCTGGTTGAAGTGCACTTGAAGAATCTCGAGGGCTATTTGCAGGCTGTGGGCAAATACATCCAGATCATTCAAATGGGCGATGATCTGGGAACACAGAATGCACCGCAGTTGTCGCCTGACATGTACCGCGAGCTGATAAAACCGCGTCACAGCAAAATATTCCAATATGTGAAGAAACAACACTCAGATCTCTACGTGTTCCTGCATAGCTGCGGTTCGGTTTACGATCTGCTGCCGGACCTGATCGATGCAGGCATCGACATTCTGAATCCGGTGCAGACATCGGCGAAGAAAATGGATCCCCAAACTCTTAAAGATGAGTTTGGCGACAAAATCACTTTCTGGGGCGGCGGCGTCGATACTCAGCACGTACTGCCGGATGAAACTCCTGCGGAAGTGACAGCACAGGTCGAAGAGCGCATGAAAATATTCGCTCCCGGCGGCGGTTTTGTTTTTGCGCCGGTACATAATATTCAGGCGAATGTGCCCCCGGAGAATATAATAGCCATGTACGAAAAGGCAAATGCCGTTCGTGATTATCCGATTTCATAAACGGATAAAAATTTTCAATGGGAAATTTATGTACTGCTAAACAACAGATTTCCGAAGCCTTCGAGACTTCGGAAATCTGTTTCTCTCCTTATTTTCTTTATACCTCTTTTCCGCGTTTATAAAACATAGCATGTATTATAAAATGTATCAAAATTGTCATTCTATTTTTTTGTAGCGGAGGTTTTGTATGACACGGAGTGAAAAATCTCGGAAATCTAATCCCACGTCCGAAAGTATTATCTTAACTTCTTTTATGGCAGGACTCAACGAATTCCGTATCTTAAATCAGTCACTCGTAAATTTGGCGGGAAAGCGCTCCGGTTATTCATTAGCACAGCATATCGAAAAATCCGATACCATCGATTTAAGTTGCAGCAACGATCCCGTGATTCAATTCAAAAAGATTATCGACATGATAACCAGTACATTGTCGGTTTCCCTTGGAGTCGATCATCAGGACGATGAACTGATAATTTCCATTGATCGAGAAACGTGTAATATATGCCCCGGGAAATTCACTAAAGCAGAATCCAAAAGTACGCTCTGTCTATTTCCCTCAATCATCGAAGAATTTGTAAATTATTTTTGGAAATATTCTATCACTCTATCCCGCGAATATAATTTCCCTTATCTTAAGCAAAACGATAATAAGTGTATCGTTCGCTATAAAATCATGACAAAGAGATAGCACCTGTATAAAAAATCTTATTATACCGCGAAAGGGCTACGATGAAAGAGCATGACAAAATTACTGCTATTTGCTCCCTGTTGAATGGATTTTCCGACGACGATTGGCAAACTCTGGAAACCGTATTTGAGAGTACAAAGCTATGGATACCGGATATGGTTTATAAATTTTTTGACGTTGTCGATCACTTTCTGAGTAGCGCTGGGGAATATTATCCCGAAACAAAAAATATAAAAATCAGAAATTCGGAAGAAGAACGTTTTCAAATTGTACAAAACTGGTTGACTGAAATTCTTTCTGGTAAGCCCGACGATAAATACTGGCAACGTATCTGGCTGGTCGGTCTCGTTCATGTTTTTCATTCTATTAAACCGCTTTATATTATTGGCATCATGTCCGCAATACAAAACTTATTTTTAGCGAACTGTAACAGTGCATTCGAGAAAGAACTGTCCGAGAAAATATTTGCAGCTTTCAAAAGAATTACTGATACAACGGCTGCATGTATCATTGAATCGAATATATACGGATTAACCAGAGGCATGTTAATGGTTGGTATGAACGAAAGTTTGATTAATAATATCAAGACAAACGCTGTGAAACGCCTGATCAAAGAGCAAAGATCACAATTGGAGCAATGAACTTTTTTTACTTTTTTGAAATATCCTAATTTTTGGTTGTGATTAACAAGTACAATGTTTATATTAATGTAATATTTTCGCATCGATTAAAATCGTTTCCGTTTTATGCAATATTCATTATTGCCCTGTTCCTATGAATATTTACTGGAGACGCTAATGCCCCCTTTCCCGGATTTTAACCGTCTGTTAACATCACTTAATCATGAAGAACCCGACCGTCTTCCTTTAATCGAATTATGGATAGATCCTAATATAAAAGCGGCTATCCTGGGTTGTAACAATATTGATGTTCTCGATCTTCGCTCTCCAAACTATAGTGTAAGAAAGGAAATCGAATTCTGGTATAAAGCAGGTTATGATTACGTGCTGCTTTCCCCGCGATATGAATTCCCCAAAAGCTGGCTCAACCACCCAGAAGCTCAATTGACGAATTATGAAGATTTTGATTGCTACCCCTGGCTAACGCTTTCAGACATCGATTTTTCCAATATTGAAGAAGCTGCTTTACATCTACCGGAAAATATGAAAATCATTGTGACCCCACAGGCAGGCATTTTTGAAGAAGCATGGATGACAATGGGCTATAAGACTTTCATGCTGAGTTTATTCGAACAACCGCATTTGATTCGGAAAATCTGCGATGCCATTGGCAGCTTTTTGCTTCAGCTTTTTGAAAAAATAGTTAATTATGACCATGTGGGCGGTATTTGGCTGGCAGACGATATTGCCTGCAGCGAGGCGCTGATCATGTCGCCCGGAATGATTCGCAACTATTTTATGCACTGGTATGAAAAATATGCCAACATCGCGCACAAGCACGATAAAATCTTCGCCTTCCATTCGGATGGTCATCTCACTCCCCTGCTGGACGATCTCATCTCAATTAAAGTAAATGCGATCCATCCCATAGAACCCAAAGCAATGGATGTGAATGAGGTAAAAAG
>WJJN01000194.1 GCA_014729735.1 Candidatus Zhuqueibacterota bacterium | reverse complement strand
TGTGCTTTTCAACCCCCGGACGTAAATAACAAAAATAGATGAACCCTGAAAGGGTTCGACAAAAGTGGAACCCCATTGGGGTTCGGTTATTTTTTTATCATTTACCCAGGGTGCCATAAAACAGGCACCCTGGGCTTTGATGTGTAACGCCTTCGGCGTAATTTATTCGGCGATTAAAATCCCCAAAATATTTTTTGGGGAGAATAATTCAATCCACGATTTAAAAATCGTGGCTATTCAATTTTTTTTTACTCATAAAATATCCGTGTTCATCTGTGTGGATCAGTGGCTCAAAATTACGACGCAAAGCGTCTTAAAAGGCGTTCCCACGAAAATCGTGGGAACGAGGATACTTCACATCACTCAATCACCACAATTATTCTGGCTATTTTCTCGCCGTTGTTGGTTTGTAGATAAAAAGAAGAGTTGTCTGTCACGCCGGGGGGTATCTGGAAACGGATGGTCTGCTGTCCGGCGATGACTCCTCTGCCGCCACATTCGAGGCAGGGGAAGAAGAACGGATCGCTGCCGCCGTGGCATACGGGGCAGATGTCGTTCACCGGGATGGTGAGTCCCAGCTCCACGCCGGTGCGGGCTTCCCGCAGGGTGAGGATGATTTCCAGTGTACGGATGCCTGAGAAGATCCAGTCATCGATGCCGAAAAAATGGTAATTAGGCGAATGCCGATAATGATTAAAAGAGCGATAAGGATTACGTTCTCCCCGCAGTTCCCGGTCGTATTGATCGCGCGCGCCCTGGTTGCGCAGGGTTTCGTACGCTTCCTGAACGTCGCGGAATTCGGCACTGTCTTCGCATTTACCGGAATCCGGATGCTTATCGCGAGCCTTCTGGCGATAGGCTTTTCTTATCTCATCCGAATTCGCATCCTGCTCGATGCCCAGTATTTTGTAGTAGTTCTTCTTTATCATATATCTTGAAATTTCTTATTTTCGAAAAAGTTCCGAATTGTTCGATGCTTAAAAATAACAAAATATTCGGCTAAAGTCAACAAAAGTCTTGCATTTTATTGTGAATTTGAATATTTTTTAACAAATCAAATCACACGTTTACCCAACCTAAAGGAGATAAAATGAGGTCAAAAATCTGTGCGATCATTTTTCTACTCGTCATTTTTTCGATAAACCTTGTTGCCGACGAAGGCATGTGGACCTTTGACAATCCGCCCACCGAACGCCTGCAGCAGCGTTATGATTTCACTCCGACCGATGAATGGCTGGAGCATGTGCGGCTGGCGAGTGTCCGTTTCATGGATGGCGGATCGGGATCGTTCGTCAGTCCAAATGGTCTGGTGCTGACGAATCATCATGTGGCAATGGGGCAGCTTTCCAAATTGTCGACTGCGGAGAACAATCTCGTCGCAACAGGATTTTATGCAGAAATGTTTAAAGACGAGCTGAAATGCCCGGACCTGGAAGTGAACATCCTTGTGGCGATGGCAGATGTAACCGCCGAAGTAAAGGGCGTAGTCACTTCGGAGATGAGCGATCAGGAAGCGTTGAAAGCCCGCAAGGCGAAAATCGCTGAAATCGAGCAGGAACGAAAGGAAAAGACCGGGCTGCAATACGATGTCGTCAATTTATATCATGGCGGCGAGTACTGGGCGTATGGCTACCGCAAATACACTGATGTCCGCCTGGTGATGGCGCCGGAGCGCCTGGCTGCCTATTTTGGCGGTGATCTGGATAATTTCACATATCCCCGCTACGATCTGGATATGGCATTCTTCCGCGTATATGAAAATGATGAGCCGCTGAAATCCGAAAACTACTTGAAATGGAATGCCAAAGGCGCAGGAAAAGATGAGCTCGTGTTCATTTCCGGAAATCCTGGCTCTACCGACCGCCTTTACACCTATCCCCAACTAGAATTTCAACGGGATTATCGCTACCCAATGCTTCTCAAATACATTCACAAACGTTTAGAAATTTTAAGGGATTATGCCGGCAAAGGTGCAGAAGAACAACGCCGGGCACTGGGACAAATTTTCGGACTGGAAAATGCTGACAAGGCGCTGACCGGCGAGTTGCAGGGCTTGATGAACGAAGAGCTGATGGCGACCAAGAAAAAAGAGGAAGCGGAATTTCGCCAGAAAGTGGCTTCCAATTCAGAATGGCAGGATGAATACGGCGATGCCTGGGAAAACATCGCCGAGCTAATCGGAAAACGGGAGGACTTTGCGCACGAACGATTTTATGCAAACTTAAGAGGCTCTTCACTTGCCAGAATCGCCAGACAAATCGTACGTTATGTGACGGAGATTCAGAAACCGGATGCCGAGCGGCTGGAAGGTTATCACAAATCGGAGCTGGAACGGCGGAAGTTCTATATGCTATCTCCGGCGCCGGTGTATAAGGACCTGGAAGAAGCAGTGCTGCTGGGCACTCTGAAAATGTCCATCGATGTATTGGGTGAAGATCATGAGTTTGTGAAAATCATTCTCAACGGGAAAACGCCGGAGGAGGTCGTAAAAAATCTTTTTGAAAATACGAAGCTGGATCAGATCGAGGTTCGGAAAAATCTTATGGAAGGCGGCGAAGAAGCGGTGAAAAAATCGAAGGATCCGATGATCGTTCTGGCACGGGAACTCGATCCATATTTAAGGGAGCAGGAAAAATGGTATCGTGAAAACATCGAGAGTAAATTGACGCCGGCAACGGAACGAATTGCACAGGCGCGGTTTGAAGTTTACGGAAAAAATATGTACCCCGATGCCACTTTCACGCTCCGGCTGGGATACGGCGCGGTAAAAGGGTATCCTTATAACGGAACCAGAGCGCCGTACAAAACGACTATGTACGGTTTGTACGACCGTTCATTGAGCTTCAATCGTGAAGAGCCGTTTTCGTTGCCGGATCGTTTCTGGGAGCGACAGGATCAGCTCGACTTATCCACCGCTGTAAATTTTGTCTGCACCTGCGATGCAGTGGGTGGAAATTCCGGCTCGCCGGTCTTCAACCGGGATGCGGAACTGGTTGGCGTGCTGTTCGACGGTAATATCGAAAGCCTGCCGGGTCGGTTCATTTATGATGAAACCAAAAACCGCTCGGTGTGCGTTCATGCCGCGTACATGACGGAAGCCCTGCGAAAATTATATGATGCCGGAAAACTGGCGGATGAGTTGGAGGGGGTGGAATAGCTTTGGTGTTGCGCGCTCTTGCTGGCGCAACATCCCCATGGAACTGTATCATAAGTCTGTTTTTTTTGTAAAATGTCATTCCGGGCTTGTCCCGGAATCTCCTGTTTATTTAAAAGTCAGGGGATTCCTGCATTCGCAGGAATGACAGCAAAATTAACTCTTGATACAGTCCCGTTCCCTCAGAAGGAGGAATTCTAATTGGGTTCGATTGCGACGCACCTTGAAGGTGCGTCGCACATGTCGTGCAGCTCATAAAGGAACTGCACTCCGGAAAAAAATTCAACCGCATCTTCAATATAACCTCGCTATTCTCAAAAAATATGAATACTCCATAAATTTTAAAATTTTAGCTTGTAAATCCGGTATTTTCTTATTATCTTTGACTTTTATGTATTGAAAAAATAGAATTCCTATCGTGGAGGTTTATTACATGTCTCATCATCCATTCAGAACAGTTACCTGCGGCGAACTACGCAAATCAGATACTAACAAAGATGCCATTCTTTCCGGCTGGGTGCACAGTCTGCGCGATCACGG
>WJJN01000193.1 GCA_014729735.1 Candidatus Zhuqueibacterota bacterium | reverse complement strand
AGTACACAATTTTCACCGGCAGGTCCGATGCAGATCACCTCCGCCTTCGGACCATGATCCTGTTGCAATTTCCGGTTCGTTTCTTCGGTTGTTAATCCCCAGATGCCATTCGCTTTTTTTATCTCGCATGAATCATCTGTAATCGAGAGATAAGAGGGCGTATCGCTTTTCCCCGTAATGAAAATCGCATCGAATCCCGCTCTCTTTTGTGCAATCGGGTAATTTCCGCCGACATTGCTGTCCGCGAAAAATCCGGTCAGCGGAGAGATCGCTGCAAGATGCGCTCTGCTCGATCCCCAGATTTTCGTGTCAGTCAGCGGACCCACGGCTACCACCAATGCATTTTCTTCATCAAAGGGATCGATTCCGGCAGGGACGCGATCGTGAATTAATGATGCGGCAAATCCATTTCCACCAAGAAATTTTCTGGCGAACGCCTCATCAAATGATTCGGATCTGATCTCGCCGGAGCTTAAATTTACTGTCAATATTTTTCTACAATGTCCTACCATGCTTCCTCCCGGTTAAGATACGTATCTGCTACCCGGCACAGTAAGCGGTCTTGCCATTTATGATCGTTTGCAAGACTTCAAAATTACTGTTGAGTATCACAATATCTGCCAACTTACCCTGCTCGATGCTGCCAACCTGACTTTCGATATTGAGACATATCGCCGGATTCATTGTTGCCATCTGCACTGCTTCCTGCATTGTCAATCCGCCCAACTGCATCAGATTGCGAACACTTCGCTCCATGGTTGCCGTGCTTCCTGCGTAAAGTTTTCGGTCGATCGTTTTTGCGGCTCCGTTTTCCACGACGAATTTATGCTGATCTTCAAATGAGCCCAGGATATATTCTCCATCGGGCAAACCTGCCGCGCGTATCGCATCGGTTGTCAAAAAAATATTTCTGCGATCCTTTGCTTTTAGCACAACTTTCAGAGAGCCTTCCGGTAAATGAAATCCATCGCCGATAATGCCGACATTTAGTTCATCGAATGTTAGCGCCCCTTCCAGAATGCCGGGTATTTTTTCCGCTCCTGTCCGTCGCAAGGTCGACATCACGCAATAGAGATGCGTGACCATGGAAAATCCGGCGTCAATCGCTTTTTTTACATCACCATAAGTCCCGTCGCTGTGTCCGATTGACATGACAACGTTTCGTTCCGAAAATTCCCGCGCCATTTCGAGCACGCCATCCACCTCCGGCGCGGCGGTAATTATTTTGACAACATCCGTGTAATCCCAGAAATTCCGGTAATGATCCGGATTTGCCCGATGAATATATTTCGGATTGTGGGCGCCTCGCTGTTCCATCGAAATGTAGGGACCCTCAAGATGAGCCCCAAGAACTTTTGCACCGTCCGTTCCATTTTGATAATTCCGGATTTCATTTAGCACAGATGTTGTTTTAGCGATTGATGCCGAAACCAGAGTGAGCAGCAAGGAAGTCGTGCCATGCTTTGCATTGAATTTCGCTATTGTTTCAAAAGCAGCTTGCGTCCCGTCCAGCACATCGGAACCATTGCCGCCGTTCACCTGTAAATCAATGAAGCCGGGGCACACAAATTTTCCTTCGGCATTTATTATTGCAGCATTGTCAGGTATCGAATATCCATCGGACGATCCAACGTATCGAATCCTATCATTTCCTATGACAATAATACCTTTTTCAATAATTTTGAATGGCGTGATGCACGTGCCATTAATAATACATAATTCTGCCATTTTTCAATCGAAATTAATTAAAAATGATTGTCCACGTTGAGCGGTTCTTTTGAATATCGGAAATGAATCCACATCAACCAAAAAGCGCCTAGCATGATTATACTACCTCCGATCAATTCTAATGCGTTCGGGAATTCGCCAAGAAACAGGTATGCCCAGGGCAATACAAGAACCGGCTGTATCGTTATCACCATGCTGGAGCGATAAAAATCCCAATGTTGATATGAATGGAAAAAGAATATAAAACTCAATGTCGGTCCAAATAGCGCTCCAAGTAAGGTCACCAACCAGTAGGAGAGTTTCACGTCGAAATTGATTTTGCCGGTTACAATTGTCCAGGCGGCAATTACAAGCATGGCAATCATCACCCGATAAAAAACAAGTCCTTTCGGATGAACCTTTTCAATTCTTTCTTTAGCAATCAACATTTGGAAAGATACAGAAACAATTGCCAAAAGCGTAAAAATAACGCCCAGGTAAACGATGTTCCATCTCTCGATCACGCTGATCAATCCGCCGACAATAACAATGGAAATCGGAAGTAGTTCTTTCCTCCGAAAAACTTCATGCAGTACCAAAACACCCAACAAGATATTCAGTACAGGATGCAGCCGGAACAGGAATGCCATAAATGTCGGATCAAGCAATGCAAGCCCTGCCCACGTAAATAGCATTCCTGCTCCTGTGATAACTCCAAGACCGATAATCCTGCCAATCGATCCTGCGGGAATAAATAATTGACTGGTTCCTCCTGTTAAAAGAATAATCATAAAAGAATAAACAGAAGCTGCCGCCGTCCAGATTAAACTGAATGTTTCGGGATTAAATCCTCGTAGTCCGTATTTTGCCGTGATATAGTTTGTGGAAAGTAATACAGTGCCTGCAAATGCATACAGCAATCCCAGGTTCGGTTTCTTCGTAAGTGAGTGTTGTGAATTCATTTCGATGCATAATTATAAAATTCAATTAAACCGGTTTACTTTTTAAGAAAAATGTGTCTTTCCGTATTTGTCAATTCAAATACTTTTTTAAGCAAGGCAATGTCTATTTCATTCTGTTCCACGCCACGTCTGCTTAATACTTTTTTTGCTGTCTGTAAAGCCGGTGCCATTCGATATTCATCAAAATCGATTCCCGAGCCCCAGCAGAAAGACGGCACAAATTTCGGCGGCATCTGGTTTTTCGTACCGAAAATATTTGTACAAACGCCAACCACCGAACCGGTATTCAATAAATTCCCGATACCGAATTTGGAATGATCCCCGACAAACGAGCCGACTTTCCAGTCATTTGTGTCGATGGCAACACCGTTAATTCGTACACGGATATTGCTGTAATTATTTTTCAAATCACTGTTCGTCGCCTGGTCACCAATGTTTACCCATTCACAGACATAACTGTGACCGAGAAATCCATCATGCCACTTATTTGTGTATCCCTGAATGATCGACTCTTCCACTTCGCCGCCAACGCGACATACCGGTCCCAGAGACGTTCCTTCCCGAATTTTTCCGCCGACGATATAGGTGTCCTTGCCGATGTATGCGGGTCCTTCGATGTAAGAAAATGGATACACAATCGCGCCTTCATCGATCATCACCGGCGCATGCGAGGTATCGATGGCAGCAAACGGATGCACCTTCGCACCCTTCGCTAGATACAGCGAACCCTTATCTCCGATAACAGCAGCTTGATCGGAAAACGAACCCTGAATCCCTTTTCGAGCCAGCGAGTTGAAATCATCGATCAGCGCTTCGGGATTGAGCTGCACCAGATTCCAGGGGTAGATGATCATTTTCGCATCGATCTGCGTCGATTTCAAATTGTTTTTTATATTTGATAAGAACACATCAATATTTCTATCGTAATTTTTATTAATCGTCTCTTTTTTCAAAAACGCGTACACCAGATCGTCATCGTGCATACCAACAAATTCTTCTGTTTTAATATCCTCTCCGGCGTAAAGCCAACGCCCATTGACGAACAGGGTATCATCCGCAGGTTGTAAATTCGAATCGACTTCTGATTCCGGAATGCGTTCCTGCACTTTGGGAGCCAGATAATCCCGCGTGATGAAACGAATTTTCGCTTCCGGAAATTTCCTGCTGACTTTTTCCAGCAACAGCGTTGCTCCGCAGCGAAGTTCGAACACCGCCCTCATATACGTCAGCGGCAGCAGATTTCGATAACCATCATCTTCAAAAATACAAATATTCATCATTCCCTCCCTTTATTTGCCCCAGTAATCCAGCACATGCTCTGCCGGTTGGGCTGTGTTCATGTCCGTAATAATTTTCCAATCCGCATGATCCCGGATATGTGTCACAGGATAATCGTCTCCCGGCGTGCCGAAAACCGCCAATCGCAGTACCGTATTTGCCCACTGGATGCCGGGGATATCATTCCGGCAATAGAGCCTGATTTTCTTCGCATTAAGCACCTGCTGCATTCCGATTGTCACTGCCTTGCGAGGGAAATTTTCCAGATCACCGCCGACACCGGAACGGATCGCATTTATTGTCATAGTGAAATTATTGAGGTTCACCATCCGTGGACCCGTCCATTTTACGCCATATTCCGGTTCATTAAAAGCAACATGACCATGTATTCCAATACCTCCGTAACAAGTCTCGATGCCGCCCGCTTTTTCGATCCATCCCTCCAGTTTATGGATATTCTCATGATGCGGAAAAATAATACGCCCTGCCGGGATCCGCAACTCCTCTTTGATTTTCGCCCAAATGTCTTTCATTCCGCCTTCAAAGCTTTCCGGGTGCGTTACAGGAACCACACGTCCATTCATATCACAATTTTCATCCATAAAAAATAAAGTGCAGTTCTTCAGACTGATATTTTCACGATTGACTATATCGACGAAAATAGGATATTGAGGTACCGGTCCAAAAGGAATAATCAATACGGTTGGCTTGCCCGCTTTATTATTTTGAATAATCGTATCCGCGATATCTCTGGCAAAATGCTGATGCAAATCGTCCAGAGTTTCTTTAATTTCCAGATGTCCGTTCGCCTTTTTCAACATTTCATCCGGTGTCAGTTTCAACAGCTCGTGAATTTCTTTTCCTCGATTCATTGTGACTCTCCTTGCAGGTTATTAATTGAAGTTAAAAGTAATTATCATTTTCCGATTGAAACCACGAAATAAAGAAAAGCAATTATAGCAATATCAATCCCGATCGCAGCCAGAAATCCCAGCGTATCCTCCCGATCCCATTTCAAAAACTCCCAATTTTTCGATTTTGGAAATAATTTTAAATGATCATTTCGCTGCGGATTTTGAAAAGATTCTTGCATTTTCTGCACGTCTTTTTGAGGATCTTCATCGACTTTCGTTTTCATCTTTGCAAAAAAGTGGTTTAGTTTTACTTCATCATCTACTTTCGTGCACATACCTATCAGAATAAGAATAATAAACGGAAGAAGCGTTCGAATCATTACATTGATCGTTTCATTCAGCGCATGGGGATTTTTCGATAAATCCCAACCCAAAGCCTGGAATAGAATAAGACAGACGTTCAACTCTCCCGCACCGTAAACTTCCTTATTCGAACGTATTTTTATTCCCTGAGTCCAATATATGGATTTCGGAGTGATGAACTCGATCTTTTCGAACGACTGTCCGGTTCTCAATGGATCGGGTTTCGGGGAAAGCAGCTTGCCCTGATCAGACATATTATCCCATTGAAGAATCTCTTTATTTCGCTGCTGCACATCATAATCGCGGGCAACCACGGTTTGCTTCAAATTTTTCGGCTCGGTCATCTGATGAAGATAGGTATTCGTCCGTATATTCGGAAACAGCAGCGGAATGAGAATCGGCAACAGATATGAAATGATCAGCGATGTCCCAATCGACGCCCATGCAGCTTTGCGATTTGCGCGACGCCATTTAATTCCGACCCAGAAAGCTGCCGTGTACATCACCCAGAATCCCCACATAAATTTCATCATCTGAAGAATGGTGTCAAAAAGCGTGGCTCCCAATGCTCCACCGATTACTACTAAGAAGCCGATGATTCGCCCGACTTTTACATAATGCTCCTCACTCTTCTTCGGAAAAAACGGGCGGTAAATATTATGGATAATCAATCCGGATGCGCTGATCATCAACGTGGCGACGGTGGACATCAGCGCTGCCATCAGGCTGGCGATCATCAATCCCACCAAGCCGATTTTTGCGGAGCCGAGCAGATCCCTGGTCGCGTGTCCCCAGATCAAATCCGAATTATCGATCACCCCGCTATATAACAAGATAGCGCTCAATCCGAATAATCCCCACAAAATCGTACAAAATCGTTTCATAAACAGACCACCGGTAAATCCAACACGAGCGGAATTCTCGGATTTCGCCGCACCACAGATGACCATCATATTCGGCTGGATAGGTACACCCAATCCTGCCATAAATGCGATGGCAACGATATAGTACCATGTAAATTCATTAGCCGTGGACGCTGTGAATACCTCGAAAAATGATTGAGGCAATCGTTCGTGTAAAATACCGAATGCATCGAACATGTTGCCACCGCCGTACAAATTGCTGATTCGTGACCATGCAAACGGCAGAAAAATAACGGAAAGAAAGATGATGAATACCCCCTGTATCAAATCGGCGAGAAACGCCGCCTCCAACCCACCTGTAACCGCGTATAATATGACAATCAAACCGACAATCCAGATGAGCACATCCTCATTGATATGGGAATACACCTTGCGCGGTCTTTCCAACAGCAATTGTTCGAGACGCTGATTTTGCTCGTGCGTCATGTCTTCCGAATCTAATTCCTGAAGACGTTCCAGCTCCAGCGATTTCTGATACTCGATAGTTTCGGATGCACTCAGTTCCTGAACGGTCTTTGGCGTAATTCCGACAATTGTTTTGGACAACGCCGCCATTCCCAGCGCGATGCTGAATACAAATCCAACGCAACCGAATATGCCATATAAGCCCGCCATTTTTTTCGATTGAAATCGTTCTTCGAAAAAGTCGCCCATTGTCAATAAACGCATACGTCGCATCCAGGGCGCCATGATCCAGTAAAAAGGTGTGATAAATAGACCAAGAAACTGACTCCAGATACCACTGATCCCGTTGCGGAAAGTCGTTGTCGTTACACCCACCGGCGTCGTGGAATTCGTACCAGAACCGAATGAAGCAAATAACTGAATGATTCTGCCAAAGCGGCGACCGCCTAAAAAATAATCTTCCTGTTGCCGAATCCGGCGCATCGACCAGAATCCGATAATCACTAATGCCAGGAAATAAGAAATAATAACAAAAATGTCTAGCCAGGAAAGTCCGAACATAAAATCCTCTCTAGTTTGAAAATACAGGGGTAAGCGTCTTATTAATTCGATATTCCGTGTTTAAATCGCTTGTGGGTATTTAAAATACCAGGGATCATTGGTTTTCTCTAAAAATGATTTTAATTTAATGCGTAATTCCTCAAAAACAGATTTATATTTTTGATTCTCAACAAGATTTTCGATTTCCTGCGGATCATCTTTCAAATCATATAATTCGAATCCCGAGCGGTTGATATACGCCCTGTTGCTACGATTTTTCAAAAGTTGCAAAGATTTTTTATCATCGATAGTTTCCAGTTGCGTCGCTCCGGGAAAGTCCAATCCTGATTCGACATTCCAGATAAGCTTGTAGCGTCTCGTCCGTACAGCGCGCATTGGATAATAGAACGTGACACCGTGAAATGTTTGCGATGCATAAATTTCATCCCAGCCGGTGGGCGGATCATCCTCCAGAATTCCGGCGAATGAATGACCGTGAAGCTGCATGTTATCCGTGTTTACACCGGCGAACTCGAGAATCGTGGGCGCAATATCAGCCCAACTCACCATTGCATTTGAAACCAGACCGGATTTTTTCGAATACGGATTTCTTACAACCAGCGGCAACCGGATGCCGGGATCATAGAGATTTGTCTTGGCGCCCGGAAACGGTGCGCCATTGTCCGAACAGCACATGATGACTGTGTTATCCCACTGATTGCTTTGCCTCAGGATTTCAATCAACCGCACTAATCCCTGATCTGCCTGCTGAATTGACATGTAGTATTTTGCCATTTTTTCCCGGTTCTCTGGGGTGTCGTTTAAATAAGGAGGCATTATGACATCGCCCGGATCGATAGCGTCCGCCTTTTCCCGAAAGAAAGGAAAGTGCGGCTCCTTTGGACAAAAATAAAGGAAGAACGGTTTGGAATCATGCTTTTCGATGTGCGGTTTGCATAAATCAGCCGCCTCGTCCGGCGGAATATAAGATGCCCCTTTGGCTAGATAGTTATTAATATAATGCTGAAACGGATATACTGATGCAGGACCAACATGGAATTTCCCGGAAATAATAGTACGATAACCAGCTTCTGCTAAAAGAGCAGGCAGACTGGTAATATATGGCAATGAGTTGAAATTATGAAAGCTGTGATACAATCCATACTGTCCGTTGGCATGGCTGTAAAGCCCGGTCAGGATCGTCGCCCTGCTGGGACTGCAGCTCGATGCGGTTGAAAAGCCATGCGTGAAACGGACACCCTTGGTTGCGAGGTAATCCAGCCCCGGTGTTTTCACAATAGGATTTCCATAACAACCGGCATCGGTCGTTCCCTGGTCATCAGTTACATACAGTATAATATTGGGTCGTTTCGCTGATCGTGAATTATCACAACGAAATATGAACGGCGTCGCT
>WJJN01000192.1 GCA_014729735.1 Candidatus Zhuqueibacterota bacterium | reverse complement strand
TTATTCCGTAGATGGAGTTGGAGATGTAAATGGAGACGCAATTCCTGACTTTGTGATTGGTGCCCGGGGTTCCAAAAAAGTTTATTTATTTTTCGGCAGAAGAAATGTCGATTGGGGTAGAAATTTCAGTCTTGGAAATGCCGATGTCACATTTTACAGTACTCAATGGAATGATTGGACTGGTTGGCGTTCCGTCGGTGCAGGAGATGTAAATGGTGATGGATTAAACGATATCCTGATTGGCGCTCCCAAGCATAATCAGGATGGAGGCGATGCCGGCAAGGCTTTTCTGATATTTGGTCGCCGCAGCGGCTGGCGCGGCGATCTCGATGAAGCGGATGCCTCGTTTTATGGGGAAGCAGATAATGATCAGGCTGGCTGGGATGTTCAGGGAGCCGGTGATGTGAATGGAGACGGATATGATGATTTCGTCATTGGCGCATGGTATAATGATCAAAATGGTGAAGACGCCGGGAAAATGTACCTGATTGAAGGCAAATCATCCGGCTGGAGCCGTGATGTAAAGCTCTCGGCTATTGATAAATATTTCTTGGGTGAATATGCCGGAGATTACGCCGGATTCTCGGCTGCCACTGCCGGTGATGTAAATGGCGACGGAGTAAATGATATTGTGACGTCATCAACGTATTATAGCAGATCCTATAGTTGGGGGGGCAAAATTTCACTATTCCTGGGTGAGCCAAGTACAAATCTTCAGCCTGAATTAAGCGTTAGCTCGAATCAACTAGATTTTGGCGATGATATTACAAGTTCAACTTTGACTGTCACAAATTCGGGAAATGGAATTTTAGAGTGGGATTGTTCACTTCAAAATAACAGTTCCTGGATTACTTCCATCTCACCGTCTAATGGCAATCTTGGAGCAGGCATGTCAGAAGTCGTCTCTATTAACATCGATAGAGGTCAACTAAGTGCAGGTTTTTATAACGACTCACTTATGGTCAGTTCGAATGGTGGCAACGCGCTTGTGGAGATATATGCAAATGTGCCAATACTAAATGAGCTGACGACTTCAACCACGGTACTCGATTATGGATCGACATATACCAATCGGGATATTTTATTACGTAATACTGGAAATACAACTCTAAACTGGAGTATTGCAAATACCACAAATATAAGCTGGATAAGCTCCATAAGTCCGAATCAGGGTATTCTTTCACATAATGACTCAATCACTGTATCTGTTGAAGTGAATCGTGCCGGATTGCCTGCAGGTGAATATTTCGGGAATTTGCAACTCTCTTCCGAAGCCGGGACTATTGATTTTTCCTTGAAATTAAAGGTTTATACGACGAATACACTATACGTAAGAAATATTAAAGATAGTCCCAACGCCTGGGATGGAAAAGAAAACGTATATGTTTCAATTAATGAGGCACTTGAAGCAGCAACACTGGGTGATCACATTTGGGTTGCCCAGGGAGAATATTACGAATCCGTGCAGTTGAAACATGGAATAAAGCTTTTTGGCGGATTTTCCGGAACTGAAACTTCGCCGGATGAACGCGTCGACCTGTTGCATAATCATCATTACCATACCATTGTTAATTCACAGAATGTTGATCGCTGCATCCTGACAGCCTCGGATAATGTTGTTGATGGATTTAAATTGATTAATGGTTATGCATATAGAGGTGGTGGTGTTAGCATTTACGAGAATTCAAATATCGAATTGCGCAATCTTTTCATCACAGAGTGTGAAGCCGAACACACCGGCGGTGGGATTGATATTTTAGCATACAGCGGTTCGATTTTGATTGAAAATATAATTATTTGGAAATGCATTTCAATATGTGGAGCGCTTGAAATTTCAGATCTTTCCACTGCAGAAACAACAGTTCGCAACTGCACAATTGTCGATAATGATTCCTATGGTCTGGAAGTGCCCTATCATAGCGATATTGCTCCGGGCACCAGAAATCACGACTTTTACAATTGCATCGTCTGGGAGAATAATAATTCCCGTGCACCGAGTCTTTATTCAGATGTGTGGGCGTGGGCAAGAGATTTTACGGATTATTCCTACATTGGATATGATGAATGGAACGCAGTGTCAGGAAAATGGGGTCCACCTCTGCCGAATAATATTTTTGAAATGAATGTCGGTGGTCCGGATTTCATGGATGCCGTGAATGGGGACTTCCGCTTATCTCCGACCTCGCCCTGTATCGGACGGGGAAGGAACAATGAAGATATGGGCGCGATTCCGTTCGATGGTGAAGCATTATCGATATTGTCAATTACACCTATTTCGCTACAGTTTCAAGGCATCGAAGGACAGACAAATCCGATAAGCCAAATGTTGTCTGTGAAAAGTTCAACCGGTGATACTATCCTGTTTACTATTGAAGAGGTGCCCGAAATGGACTGGCTGAATCTTTCGGCAGCAAGCGGATCCACTGAGGATCAAATCGAAGTTTCCGTAGATATTTCCGGGCTGAGTGCGGATACCTATTCCGGTTCGATCCGATTTACAAATGGTACAGTACTCAAC
>WJJN01000823.1 GCA_014729735.1 Candidatus Zhuqueibacterota bacterium | reverse complement strand
TGTATTGAAATTGATCCGAGCATTACCGTCACACCTGCGACGGTTGAATCCGACGCAATCGTCACCGTCCGTGTGAAACCGAATGTCCCGGTTCACTCGTGGGATGTCTGGCTCTACTATGCCGATGGACGCGTGGATTCAGTCATGTTAGATGAAGTCGTTGCAGAAGGTAAGCTACTTACTGAACCGGAATATGAGTTCAGCTTGAGTGTCGAGCAATTTGAACTATTGGAAGAACTGCAGCAGGACATGACTTTGGAATTCAGAATTGTGACGATTTGTGGAGAATTCAGATCAGCACAGGCTTCACTAACGATACAACAGCCCGGAGAGGAAGAGGATGTAAAACTCTCACGGAACGTTTTTCGACCGGACAGAGACAATCGCCTCGAAATTGAATTCAAACTGGATACTGACCAGAATATCGATTTCGAGCTGTATGATATAACCGGCTCCTACGTCACAAAAATTCATGGGGGCGAGTTTAAAACCGGTTGGAATACGCTCGCCTGGGATGGATTGACTGCAAACGGTCAAAAAGTTGGAAGCGGAATGTACATCATTACCGTGCGTTCAAGTACATTTAAAACGTGGAAGAAAGTGATGGTTGTAAGATGAAAAATAAGATATCAAAATCAAAAATATATGTCATATTCTCATTGATCCTGATTATCTGTAGTATGGATGTTTCAGCGCAGATCAGGTCGGGAGTAGCATATTTGAAAATGTTACCCGGAACGAGGGGGAATGGCATGGCGGGCAGCTTGACCGGGGCACTGGATTTTACGCATTCGTTTTATGCGAATCCGGGTGCTGTGGGATTTTTACGTGAATGGCAATGGTCCGCGAACTATTCAAATTGGATCTCGGATATTTATAACACGTCGTTTTTGTATGGTAGAAGAGTTGCCACTCCTTTGAGCAGACATACTCGACTTGCAGTGGGATTGAGCTATCTGGGAATTCCTGAATTCGATAATTCCGGTGGCTTCGATCAGCAAGTGAATGGAAATCATTTGGTCGCAACGGCGGGATTCGGACAGCCGTTGACATTTATTTCCCGCAATCTTTCAATAGGCGCAAATGTAAAATATTTTAGAAGTCAATTAGATGAATATAAAGCAAATACCTATGTTTTCGATACAGGATTGATACTGCGAACACCCAAATTAGGAGTGCGAAACTTAACTGGCGGATTATTTGAATATTTTATCTTATCGACCGGGGCTTCGATTATGAATATGGGATCGCCGGTGGAATTTATTTCAGAAGAAACACCGCTGCCGCGCACGTATCGCGGCGGCATTGCGATGAATATCGGAACGCATCGCAGCTTTCAACTAAGTGTTGCACTGGATTATCGCGAAGTCAGAGATGAGGATGGATTTTTTACGGTCGGCTCGGAAATTTCCTGGAACCAGTTCATCGCATTTCGATTCGGATACAGCAATGAAAATAATCTTTTGGGAGAATATACATTTGGTACCAGCCTGCAATTTGATGATTTGTTGCTAAATAGTATTATTCCCGGTCGCAATAACGAAATCAAAATGGATCTTGCGGCGAATCAGAGCAATAATTTTTTTGCATCGCCATATCAGGGAAGTATTACGCACCATCCGATTGGACCTGAATCTTTCGATCTTATTGAACCGTTCTGGGGCGCCAAAATCGATTCGAACCGTATTCGGCTTGCATGGCAGGATACGCGTGATCCTGATTTGTACGATGATATTTCTTATCGCTTTCTGCTGGATAAGGACAGTCTGCAACTGGCTCGCGTTGTCAGGATCGCCGAAGAAAATCAGCATAATTTTGTGAATTATATGGATGAACAGGATTTTTACGCGGAAAGACAATTGGTCGATAATTCGATGGACATGGGATTGCCCGGAGGAACGTACTACTGGTCAGTCGTAGCCCGTGACCGTGACGGTCATCTGCGTTTTGCGGAGATGAATAATCAAAAGATCGCCAAATTTCGCATTACCGAACCAAAACCGAGAATTATTGCTTTGAAATTTGATCCTGACGAATTTATTACTACTGATGCCAAACAGGGAACTTTATCTATAAAGGTGATGAATCTGGGAGATCGGGCTGCGAGGGATATCTATGTGAATTTGTATGATATTATTTCGACGCAATTGGCTGCAAACGTGATGACAAATGCTTCCATGAATCTTGCCGATTATGCTTTGGATTCTCACAATTTAGCCGAGCTTCTTCCCGGTGAGATCACAGAGATCGAAGTTGTGTGGAATACGAGAGTGCATGGGCTGCATCCGATTGTTGCCGAAGTGACAGGCAACGATCCGTTGAGCCTGGAATCGATCGTATATCATCAACATAGCGAAAATTTTCATACCATTCCAAAAGGTACTTTCTCTACAAATAAACAAATTGATGTTTTAGAGATGAACCGTAAAACATATTTCATTCCATATTTAGGGAGGATATATTTTGATGCGTCAAGTGATTCGATTAAGAAAAAATTCTTAACGGACTGGGTAATCGAGCCGCCACTGAAAGTTTTTGCGGAGCGTTTGAAGAACGGGAATATTAAAAAGATCGTTTTGACGGGATCTATCGATCCATATTCGGAAGAGAACGATTCTTCCCTTGCTTACAATCGCTCGCGCTCAGTTTTTGATGTATTCAGGCAGCTTGGAGTCGATTCAACACGGATCAAAATATCGCCGGAAGTCACTATCAACAGAAATCCCGCACGGACGGATTACATCAGGCAGGAAAGACGATTTGTGGAAATCAGCACCGAACCAGGATGGGAGCCGGAATTATTCGGTCCGATCACCGTATTATATAATGATAGCACATTCAATCCAGTGAAATTCGAATCGGATATTAAAGCCGCAGTTCCTATAAAATATGCCCATTTGAACCTGAGATCGGATATCGAAACAGGTATGAGTGTTCTCGATCTTTTTTCCGATAAACAACGTCTCAAGGGAAATATTTACTGGGAGCCACTTTCTGCTTCGAATATCGAGTGGCTGGGAAAAAATGCTGCCTATTCTTTTGTAGTTAAAGATTCGCTTGAACGCGAATTTCGCCTGCCGGAAACCGAAGATAATGTGGTTCGTCTGGACGAAGCGGTTACGGGAAATGAGAAATTTTTTATTGTCATTGCAAAATTTGGGGATACGGAATCATACTACGATTTTTACTGGCAGAATGTAAAAGAACAGGTCGAAACGGCAATCGACGATACAACAAAGAAAGTTCAATTTATCGGACACGGTTGCGCGATTGGTTCAGAACAGTTAAACAAGAAATTATCCGAAAGTCGTGCAGAAGCCTTTAAATCTAAATTATTAGATGAAGTTCGGGCTAAAAATCCG
>WJJN01000191.1 GCA_014729735.1 Candidatus Zhuqueibacterota bacterium | reverse complement strand
TCCCACACCTGCACCTGCGTCCCGCTCTCAATTCCCCAGTCCACGATGAACAGGCTAGAGCCATCCGCAGTGAGTCCGGCGCCGCGGGGAGCGCGTAAGGGAGGCGATGTTCCTTTCAGGGTGGTGAGAAAATTGTGGTGGCGGTCGAAAATGGTAACGCTGCCATCGTCGATGTGGGAGACGTAAACGCGACCGCCGGCGTCCACATCCACGGTGCCCATGCCGACTGCTTCCACCGGCAAATAGGCAATCCGCTCGAAATTGGCGGCGCCATCGCTAATGTCGCCCTGCCAGCAGTGGACGGCTCCATCTGCCTGGCACGCAACGTATACACGGTTGCCGCTATCGTTGACAGCAATGCCGGTGCTGATATGACTGCCGGTAATGGGACTGTGGAGCAGCTCCTGATTATTCTGATCGAATACGTGCCAGCGATTTCCTCCTGATTCAAGGATGAACAGATTGCCCCTGGCGTCCACATCCAGCTCGCCATGCCAGAATCGGACTTTCAAGCCGGTGAAAGGCGTGCCATCGAACGCGTTGAAGCGGCAGACGAGTCCCCGGGCAGGATTGGCAGTCACATAAACGATACCCTTTTCATCGATGGCAATTCCACATGGATTGGAAATTTTCTGCAGGCGGTTATCGGCGTCCAGCCCAACGATTATCGGGGAAAATGGGGCTTCGTTTCCATCAGCATCGATCACCCGGACTCGCTGTCTGCCGCGCTCGCAAATCCAGGCGCGATCCCTCGCGTCCACGGCGACGAATTGGGCATCATAAATCAGCGGCGGCAAAACCGAGTGCTGGCGAAAAAGCGATTTATCATTATTAATGATCACCGAATGAATTTTGCTCAAAACAGTATTTGATCCGGCTGCGATGCGAAAATGCAGGCGGCTGCCGCTGTCCTGCGGTGGAATGCTGTAACAGGTGATATAAACATCCGAATCGCCATTTTGTTTGCACATAGGAATCGATCTTCCGTTTTCCACGTATTGCGAAAGATTCCACATCAGACGGAGCTCTTTGTCTTCCGGCAGATTTTCTGTGTTGCACTGAATATTAATTTCCTGCCCTGCAACCGGAAATTCCGGCTGTACCGAAATATCAGTAATTCGCACTAACTGTTTTTTGCTGTCCTTCCATTGGATTGCCGGGATCTCCGCCCGGCGTTTGTAAACAGCGCTTTTTAGCAGATGTGCCATATTGCCGGGAACATGATCGGGAAACAGAGTACGGTAAGAAAAGATGGCATGTCCGAGACATCCCTTTTGCCGGCTCAGTTCGATTTGATGTACCAGTTGCTGGGGATCGGATGCCTGAATGCCAGGATAGAGCTTCGCCGGCGGTATGTTTTGCAGATGGTTTTCGAGGCTGTAATGAAACAGATCAGCATTTTTCGTATAAATCATCGGCGAAATGAAATCGAGAAGTCCGTATGAAATCCAGTTGTGCGCGTCCTGAAAATACAAGTTTTCGCCCATGCGATGATTGCGCATGGTTGCTGCGGAAAGTGCGATCGATGGTTTGTCGCGAATGGCAGTCGAATACACAGAATCGATGAGATCCGTAATTCCGGAGCGCCGGAACTGATCCCATTTAGTCGGAAGATTTTGGGGGATGTCGCGATGAATTTGCTCGAAAAGCGCCACAGACGCCGGATCGTAGGAATAGCCGCTGCCGGGATAGCGGATATAGTCGAAATGTAAACCATCGATGTAATAATTATTGATCAACTCGGAAAACAGATGCGTCAAGTGCGACTGGACATCCGGGTGAGTTGGGGAGAGCCAGACATAGCTTCCGTTCAATTGCTGCCGCTCACCATAAATGTCGCACATAAACCAGTCCGGATGCGCACGCCATAATTGAGTTTCATTTTGCGGGAGATTTTCAGATGCCCACCCCGGATACACGTTCGCCCAGGCATGCAGTTGAAGACCGTATTCATGCGCGATGCGAACCGCTGTTTCCAGGGGATCCCACAACGAATCCGGCGGATTATCCGCCCATGCCCAGGGTTCTAATGTGGATTTGTAATAGACCGATCCCGCCCCGCGGATTTGAAAGAAGACGATATTGAAATGGTGATCAGCAATGTTGTGCATAATCCGACGGATATCGTACGCGTTCCGGAAATCCCAGCGAGTAATCCAGATTGCCCGGGCTTCGATGCTTCGGTTCTCAGGTTGGTTTCCAGGTAGTATTGACACTGAGAGCAATAATATGAAAGAACAGAATATTATGGATAATCGGCTCATAAATAGATCGTAGTCTGGTGAATTGCTGTCGTATTTATCGGTAACTATTGAAGAGAACATGATAATTTATCATTTTAAAATCCATATGCAAGGAGAAATACATTTCTTTTTTAAAAAATATTTATTCCTCTTGAAATTTTGACAAGAATGCAATATATTTTTTAATCAATGTTAGTAATTCAAAAAGGAATCAGATGATGAAAAAAATTGGCGGATCTTTATTTCTTATCTTGTGGTTGTACTCAAATCTCTCATTCGCATCCGCGACGATTCAATTGACTCTTGATAAAGTAGTCGATATTGCGATCAATAACAGTTATCGGACAAAGCTGCTTCAATTCGATATCAGGCGGTCGCTCCACTGGTTGCGGGCAAGGCAGGCAAGTTTGAAAACTCAAATTTACATGAATCTGCAGACACCGGAGATCAATAATCTATCGGAATATAAATGGAACTCGACATTAGGAAAGGATGAGATCGTACGACAGAATACGCAACGCTGGCAGGGGGATATGTCTGTAAAATATCCGATTATTTTATTTGGCTATCCCACAAACGGATATCTCTCTTTAAATTACAAAGTCTACAGATATCTGCAAAAAGATCACGGAAATGACCTGAGCGATTATTATAACCGGCTTTATCTGAAGTTTGAACAACCGTTTTTATTACCGAATGAATTAAGAAATGATCTCAAAGAAGCAGAGTTGAATTTGAAATATCTGAAATTCGAGTACATGAGCGAAAGGATGGAGATTATCGAAGATATCTCGGACGATTATTACGATATCTTCGAATTAACGTATTATGAAGAAATTTATCGGAACAAACTAAGATACCTCGATGAATTGAAGCAGATCATTTTAAACGAAATGGATGACGGCAACAACAGGGAAATGGATTTGGAACAAATTGAATTGGAGACATCAAATACTCTTGAGAGACTTTGGTCTAACCGAAGTTCTTTAAGAGAGCAGACGGTTCGTTTGAAGCAGCGACTCCGGTTGAACCCGGATGATTCTCTTTACGTCATCCCGGAAATACACATCAGCCCTGTAATAGTTGATTTGGATCAGGCGATCCGGTATGGCTTCGAGAACAGCCCGAGATTAAAACGACTGAAAATAGATAAGAAACAGGCAAAGCTGGATGTGGAAAATGAACGGGGTGAAAATGCATTTCACCTGAAACTCGAAATGACGTATGGATTGGAAAAAGGTAATCACCGATTTGATAATTTATGGGATAATTTTGATAACAGCAATTCAGTGACCCTGAATGCTTACATTCCGATTGTGGATGGTGGCGAACGGAGAGAACGGATTCAGGCGGAGTTGTTAAATGTAAGCAAGCGGGATTTGCAAATTAAAGAAGAAAAAGAAGATATTCGGAATGATATTTCGAATGCTTATAAAAATATGAATGAATATTATCGCCGTTCGGAAAAGATGAGACAGAATCTGTTATTGGCAATGCAAATTACGGAAACGAGTATCGGCAAATTCAAAAATTATCAAATATCATTACAGGATTTATTGCAAATTATTGAGAAGACGAAAGAGACTGAAGAAAATTTTATCGACATTTATCTGGGATATCGATTTTCATTGTTAGATTTAATGACCGAAACATATTATGATTTTGAAAAGAACATATCACTGGGCGAAGAAATCGAAATAGAATAGTCTCTGAATGTATATAAACGTCCTATCCCGACGCAAGGACAGAGAGTAGAGATTTGCGCAGGGAAATAAATTGTTAAACTGAAATCGGAACGGAGCAAATTATGAAATTAGAAATAGAATCTTTAAAAATACTTGAAAAATCACTGCGTGCTCTGGAAGCGGGATTCGATGATCTTCCCGATTTGAGACACGATTATGATCTGGCTGCCATCGAGAATGTTCTCATGGAAGCCGCGAAAAAAATGCGGGACAATTATCCGTACTTTCATCCGCTATATGCCGGACAGATGCTGAAACCACCGCATCCGGTCGCCAGGCTGGCGTACATGCTGTCGATGTGGATTAATCCCAATAATCATGCATTGGATGGTGGTCGCGCCAGCTCGTATCTTGAGAAGGAGGCAGTCGCGGACATCGCCGGACTATTTCAGTGGAATGATTTTTTAGGGCATCTTACCGGCGGCGGCACCATGGCGAATATGGAAGCGCTATGGATCGGCGGGAAATTGAAACCGGGCAAGAAAGTGCTCGCGTCGGCACAGGCGCATTATACGCATCAGCGAATTTCGGATGTGCTGGGACTGGAATTTATAGCGATCCCCTGCGATGAAAATGGTAAAATTGACATCAATGCGCTGTTAGCTATTCTAAGGGAGGAAAAAGTGGGCACCGTTGTTGCGACAATCGGCACGACCGGCACCGGCTCCGTGGACCCGCTACCGGAGATCATTAAATTGAAACGGGAATTTGGATTTCGACTACACGCGGATGCAGCGTACGGTGGTTATTTCACTCTTGCGGATAATCTGCGCCCCGGGACGAGGCGAGTTTTTGATCATCTGAAGGATGTCGATTCCATTGTGATCGATCCGCACAAACATGGCTTGCAACCATACGGCTGCGGCTGCGTGCTATTTCGCGATCCGGCAGTGGGAAAATTTTACAAACACGATTCGCCATACACGTATTTCACATCTTCTGAATTGCACCTTGGCGAGATCAGCCTGGAATGCTCGCGACCCGGTGCTTCGGCAACTGCACTATGGGCAACGCAGAAACTTTTACCCCTG
>WJJN01000822.1 GCA_014729735.1 Candidatus Zhuqueibacterota bacterium | reverse complement strand
CGGTGTCGGGGGTCCATCTATTCTGTAATCCCATAGTGCGTATGTTGCCCCCACTTCCGAAAGGACATTCATGTAGAAACTATCCACAGTCGCGTCCGGAGCAAATCGACCGTTTACATCATCGACTACCAGAACGCCGGCATTGAATGTGGGGTCGACCAGATTGAAGTTAAAGACAACTTCTTCACTTTCAATGCCACCGGTGTCCTTAACCCGCATCTTAAACGTATGTTCACCCGGAGATAAGTCTGCGAACAATGTATCGGTAATCGGCAGCCATTCGGTTTCCGGATTCTGATCAAGCTGGAATTTTACTGCAGAATAATGTCCGTAGTAAGCCGAGGCATCCACTTCCCACGAAAACCGTACATTATTAGTGTCATCTTCAAAATAGAAAGCACTGTTGTCTTCGTAAAAGGCATGGTTATTAAAGCTGGTGTTCAGTTCTGCAATGGGTTGCACATCCGTGGAGACAACAAAGCTATAAGTCGCAGGAGTCTGATCAACAGACATTGCCGCGTCGCGTGTTTGTGCATAGAATGTGTGATTGCCTTCCTCCAGCAATCCGAAGGGCGAACCTTCGTAAAACTCAACGACAGGATCTTCCAGCCAATCCGACCATTGACCGCCCTCATCGATCTTATAGCGATATTCGAACTCGGGACCATTATCAGGATCAGTCGGAATTATATAGAATTTCTGAGCCCTGCCAAAAGTGCTGCCTTCCGGTGGATCATCATCTAATTGAATCGCTGTTTCGGGTGCGATATTGGTGGCAGTAAATGTTCGTTCTGCCGGCGTCGGGTCCACAGCATTATCATCATCGATTGCTGCCACTCGAATTGAGTGGGATTCATCCTGATTCGCAGCAGTAAATTCGAAAGTAGAATCTGTTTTCGTTGTTTCAAATTCTTCGCCACCATCCACAGACACAAGATATCGGATCACATAGCCATCCGGATCCTTTCCGATCCAGCTAATTTTCATAAAATATGAATGGTTGTCGCCTTGCTCCGGTGCTGCCACAATTTCTGTTTCCGGCGCCTGGTTGGGTATCATTTCCGCTTCTTCAGGTTCGATCAAGCCGCACCCGATAAAATAGACGCCGATGAATGCCAGCAGCATTAGGGGCATCGTGTATCTTTTTAGTAGTTTCATTATATCCTCCAAAAATCTTATCTCACTGTTTTGTTATGAGCCGGTTTCGGCTTCAGCCATATCCGGCATGAGATTAGATATTAATTGTTTAGAATTGAAAACCGATCGAAAATCGGTGCGGTTGATTCATCAGAGAACTTGTATCTGTTAAATCTCCAAAACTTGCATAGGCATAATCAAACTTTAGCATATAATTCCCAAATTCCTGTTTGACGCCCAGACCGAATGTAAATGACTCGGTATCATAGTTAATATTATAACCGCCGCGGAATGCAATCAAGTTTTGAAACCAGAATTCTGCACCGGCATTCATTCGTTCCGCAACATCACTTGGATGTTCAAACTGCAATGCGAGATTGCCGTTGAAATTTTCGCCCATCGAAAGTCCTGTTATGTTTTCCATGTCGGCAAATACGCCAACGCGAAAAGACATTGGCATTAGGTGTCTTTCAAAGGATTCAACAGCCGGTTCACCGGTCACCTCGCCGGAAACCGTACGCCAGTCTCTAAAATCACCATCGAACGTTGCATCCGGACCAAAGTTGGAAATAACCATTGCCAACTTCATTGATCGAAAACCTGTTTGATAGGATAAACCGGCATCGAATACCACACTCTGTGATGTGTATTCGTAGAGTTCTTCCCGAACGTATTTCGCTGAAACTCCAAACGAGAACAATGTAGACAATGCCCTGGAATAAGAGAGTGAAAGGACAATATCTGAAGCAGTGAACATTTCACCGGTTCCATCGGGCATAGCAGGCGTCCGAACAATCATGTCATCCATATGTAAAACACCGGCGCTTATTGCAAATGTACCAAAGCTGCTCGGGAATGCGCTTCCGATAACATCGTAATTCACGTCTGCTGGTAAGTTAATGTGGCTCAACATTGCTTCGGGACGGCTCATCCATGCCAGACCCGCCGGGTTCCAATAGATAGAGGTCACATCTTGTGCGCCTGCAATAAAAGCATTTCCCATGCCAATACCGCGCACGCCAACATTCAATTTTAATACCTGAAATACTGTCGTTCCCACACGTTCTACGCTATATGCCATCATCGGTAGAAGCAGGAAGACTATAATAAGTGAAGCTACAAATCGCCTCATAAGTATTACCTCCTTAACTAACTCGGTTCTTGCTCATCAAAATGATCCAATCATCGAGTATTTAATTAAGTTGATTGATTTACTATTTCACAACAACAAACTTATCAATTTTCACTTCACCATCAGCCTCTACACGATAAAAATAGACGCCTGGTGCGATTTCCTGATTTGTTCTACTTTGCAGATCCCATGTTTCATAACTTGTGCCGTTTGTGTGTTGAATTGTTCTTATATGATCACCGGCAAGTGAATAGATATCGATAGTACATTCCGATGGTAAATTTCTGAATTCAAGGTCTTTCGGAAAATACCGGTCACCGGTAACAGGATTCGTTCGTGATACCGTTTCCAGACGTGAACTGCCGATGTACGGATTTGGAACGACAAAGACGTTTTCCACATTATCTTTAACCGGTTTTGCCGGGACAATCAACTGCAATACTTCTATTGCGCGTGAACTTTCCAATTGTCCAACGCCACCGGTGGCACGATCCTGTTCCGGATGGTTGATTCCATCACCGTTATTTCCGTTATCAAAAGCAGTGACAACGTAATTCACAGGAAAACCGTTGTTGGCGCCGGTATCAATATATTCATATTTACCATTTGCATTTTTCTCGGGCATCCCCAAGTCATAGCCAATGTCATTGATCATGTCATATTCGGCTAACAGCGTAAATTCCACACCATCAGGGGAACGCCAGACGCGATATCCTTCAAAATCCGCTTCTTTGGAAATCGGGTCGATGGAGCTTTCCGCATTGTCTTCCCAGGTAATTTTGACAGCTCCATCCATTGGCTCTGCCGTAAATCTGGGAACCTCCGGTGCACTCGGTCCGCGGAAGTCCGCTTGAAACATCGAAAGTGCCTGCCGTGAATTCGTGATTATCGCATCGATATCCACGCCATTGATTATTCCACAGGTTACCGGTAATGTTTCCTTGGGCTCCAGATCTCCCAGAGGTCCGAATGCCAGCAGGAAACGCCAGTCACCTAAATTCGCCATTGTTACATCCGGATCGCGTTGCCCGCTGCTCATCATGGCATATTTGTCCGAGTTCAGATCCGGGTCACCACCGGAGATCCGTTCGAAATTTTTATAAGTCGTGGTAATGTCCGGCATCGGTGTTTGAAGTACCCGAACACCAAAATAACGCGATTGTAATAAACCACCGTCTGCGTCAGGATCGCCACCAATTGCGGTTTCCAGAGAATCGATAAAGAAAGTAATATCATCTTCCGATCCTTCCCGACCCTGCGTAATATGCTCGGCATCAAAATCAAAAAATAATGCTAAATAAACGTCTGTTAATACCTCGTTTCCAACGTTTGTTACCAAATAATCAAAAATGATAAAGTCATCGGCATAGCTTTCTGCCCATTGATACGAGTGCTGAACCACACGAATCCCCAGCGGTGTAAATCCATCGGCATCCGGCGAATCAAGACAGTCTTCACAAGTATCCACATAAGCCGTAATGTATTCCTCGCCGGCGCGTCCAATACCGTCCTCGTCTTCCAGTCCGTCGCCGTCATCGTCGTTGCTGCCGGGAACAGCATCGCCATCAAGATCATCGTCCCATTCGTCAATCAGACCGTCAAAATCATTATCGATAAAATCTGAGGAGATATCACCTACCGGATCTTCATCGATATGAGGTTCGGGATCATAATCAAAAACGCCGTCCCCATTCGCATCAGCATCCGGACCATCCCAATCCGAGTCCGGTTCGCCATTGCCATTCAGGTCATCGGCGGCTGTCCAGTCGCCATCATCATCCGACTCTTTGGGCAGCGTTTCTTTTGAAGTCATTAGCCAGCCCATTACCGGACCAAATTCATTGGTACCGTTATCGCCGTCGGTTGCAGTGGTAACTATTGGAGTACCACCTTTATTAGCCCCAACCCATACACCACCGGAAAATAAGAACTGGGTTCCGCTTCCGCCCGGATATTCGAGCGCCGGGAAAAAACCCTGGCGCTCGTCCGGATTGGACATTTCGCCCCAGTTTGACAGTGTGAGCCACTGAAGACCTTTTGTATGAACAATCAGCTCTCGCGGAGCAATTTTCTCCAATTGCCCGATATCCATAGAGTTATTTTGTTTGGTATCCGTTTTTCGTTTCGCATATGCCTGCTCATTCACAAGCATTCCACTGAGGATTAATCCGACAATCAAGACGAGGATTACCGGATTGAATGCGGTCGAAAACCTATGCATAATTTTTTTATTCACCATGTAAATCTCCTTTTCAAGAAGATGTTCACAAATTCTTTGTAAAATTCAGTTGATTGTCGTTCTAATTAAAACTCAACAGAGAATCCGAGTCGAATTCGTCGACCGATTTCCCATGCGAACGGATCAGCAATTGCATTGGCAAAGCCACCATAGTTTTTCATACGTGTTGGCGGTGTCGCATTGGTATATCCGATGCGATCACGGTAGCGGTCGACGCTGATTGCATATTCATCAATCGGACGTACATTCTTGCGATCAAAAATATTGAATACGTCCAAAATAACACCCAGACGCGTATCGCCATAGAAATTGAAATATTTACGCATCCTTAAATCGGTGCTATGAACAGCCGGAGTGCGTTTGGTATTGATTTCAGTAAGGATATCGCTTCCGTTTGCCGCTGTCGGCGTATATGGCATACCACTTTTAGATGTATGCAGAACATTCAAATTCCAGTTTTCCAGTGGCTGGATTCCCAAAAATGAAGGTCCTTCATTATCGCCAAAATGATAATCAATATTCAAAGTAAAAGTATGTCGCTGATCCCAATCTGCCGGGTATTCTTTACCAGGCAAATTAGCGAACGCATTCTCGTTGTTGTAAGTACCACGCGCCGTCGAATGGGTCGTCGTGGCAACCTGATACGTGTAGCTCGCTTCACCGGAAAGGTGTCTTCCTGTTCTCTGGTTAAGTACAACCTCGATACCACGAACTGTGCCGTAAGTATCGTTCAGATAGGTACGGAACACGTTTCCTTTGTTGTCTTCAACTCGACCAATCTGGGTTAAGTTATCGATGTCTTTGAAAAATCCGGTAAATGAAAGCATCGTATTCGTTGTAAACTGTTGCCGGAGTCCGACTTCATAAGAGATAGTTTCTTCGGGATCCAGACCCGGATTCCCAACGATCGATTGCGAACTATTAATCGGTTGATTCACTGTGTTGTACACATCATCCAGATCCGGTCGCTG
>WJJN01000821.1 GCA_014729735.1 Candidatus Zhuqueibacterota bacterium | reverse complement strand
CATCCGTGCGAGAGAAATTTACCGTGTCTCTGGTGGTGGAAAATGATGCGTGGACAAAAGTGAGCTCGGTTGCGGCATTGGAACAAAGTAGATCAAATCCGAATCTGCTTTTCATGTCACGCAGGGAACGGGGTGCGTTATACAGCGAAGATGCTGGCGAAAGCTGGCGCTTTTCTATGGCACTGGCGCAATACAACGTTTCAATGTTCCGCATCCATCCTGAAAATACTTCCATTATTTACGCGATCACGGATTCCGGATTATTAAAATCGAACGATGGTGGTTCGAGCTGGCAGAAGCTGCAAAGTGGATTACCGGACGACATCAGGATCGTTGGATTCGATTTTGATCCGTCAAATTCATCTAAAATATGGATAGGCTCGAATTATGGGATACATTACAGCACAGACGGCGGACAAAGCTGGATCGCCGGGGGCAGCCTGCCCAGTTGGCGTGATGATAAAGATATAGTCAAAATAGCTGTTGATCCTTCGAATTCTTCCGTCATATATGCGGCAACGTTGGGGAGGTTTTTATATAAAAGCGGCGATGGGGGAAGTACCTGGGAAATGAAACGCGGAGAGACATCAACAAGATTGGGTGCATCATCCATTTATGATATTGTCGTCGATCCGACCAATACTTCGATATTGTACGCGGCGACTATCAACAGAGGCATTTACAAATCTATGGATGCCGGTGAAAACTGGCGCCCGGTTAGTGAAGGAATGGAAGACCTGGAAACGAGAAATATTGTCATGAATCCAATGGATAATTCGGAACTGTTTGTTACGACGAATACGGAGCTCTATGTTTCGGAAGACAGCGCTGCAACCTGGAATTCATTGCCATCTCCTTCTGCCGGTTCATCTATAGTTGATTTATTGATCGATCCCCTGAACACGGAAAACCTCGCTCTGGCTGTGCCTGGTAATATTTATATGAGCAATGATGGTGGAATGAGTTGGCAGGAAAAAAATAGCATCGATCGACAGAGTATATTATTTGAAGGAACGTTTACGTTCGAGACCTGGTCTGATACGCTGACTTTTGTAGATGCTGAAGGGGAACCGGTCGATATAACACCTCATCGCTACAACGACATTTTAGCGGCGTATGATGCCGGATTGCGCGACGAACCGCCAGAGGATGTGGATCCGAATCCATCTGCCACAAAAATGATCTTCACACCGGACAAGCCGTTCCCGGAATACTGGATGTATCGCGTTCTGGTGCAGGGAGCATTTGATTCGGGTACCTTGAAAGAAAATTATGGTGCACGTGATCTGCATGGCATGTCAATTGAATTTGATTATATTTCTTATTTTATCAAATCTTAAGCGAACCACACATACCAAAAGGGAGGTGATTCCAAGCGAATATAACTTGTTATTTAGAAAATCGAAATCTGTTAAAGTCAGATGAATAAAAAATAAAAGGGAGGTGAATCGACAAACAAGACTCTGTTTTCATTTAAATAATTGAATGTAGATTTTACAATCTCTGAAATTAACTGAAAAGGAGTAACCAGATGAAAAACGCTACATATTTTTTCATAATTCTTCTACTCTGTGCATCAGTAACGATTTCATTTGCTCAGAAAGTAATACAGGTGGAAGCCGGCGATGAGGCATTGGCAAATGCATATGCCGGAGCTGAAGCAGGCGATATCATCGAACTTGTTACCAGTGGCGGTGTATATCATTCAGCAGAGAAAATCGAAATTGATAAAACAATAACCATCCGTGGCGCTCACGGTCTGGCTGAAAAACCGATTATCAGTACGGATAGTCCGGATCGTCCTTTTGAACTGGAAAACAATGCCAGTTTTTATTTATCCAATGTTATGGTCACCGGATTTGTCGATGACGGCGTGGAAGATGTCAGCGATTCCACCAAGTATGCGATCCGCGTTCGTGAAAATGCGAATGATAATAAGTATAAGCTGATCGTGGATAATGTGGATTTCGATCATTTCTATAGTGTGGACGATCCACCCGAAGGATACGTCTTGCGGCTGGACGATGATGCACCTATTGCCTCGGAAATCCGGTTTACGAATTGTACTTTTACGCGAATCGGAAGGTATGCGATTCGTGCCCGTGCTCCGATTGCGCCGCCGGCTCAGTTTGAGCTCATGGTTATTGAGAACTGTACATTTGCGGAAATATCAAGCTATGGTATTCGCGCTGAATTTTTTCCGGGTGAAGGCGTCCCGCCGGCACGGCTCTATGTAAATCATTGTACATTTTACAATGTCGGCAATGATGCTGTTCGAATCGATGATGATGAATATCCCGGTGATGTGAAGCTGACTAACTCGATTTTTATGAATGTGAATAATATTCTGGATGCTGACAGAGGCACTGTGCTATTTTCCGATACTTTGAACACCGGCGGATTCAAAATCGACACACTCGAAGTGGTTGAAGATATTTATGCCGAAGATCCGGAATTCGCTGATGCCGATAATCTTGATTTCACGGTCAGCGATTTCTTCAAGAGTATTGCCATTGGTGAAGACGGTCTCCCGGTGGGTGACGTTAGATGGATTGGACGAACGGTGCATGAAATCGCTGCCGGCGATGAAGCGATCCCTGCTGCGTATGCCGCGGCTGCACCCGGCGATATCATCGAGTTGATTACCAGCGGTGGTATGTATCATAGTGCTGAAAAAATAGACATTGATAAGACAATAACCATTCGCGGTGCGGCGGGTCTGACTGAAAAACCGATTATCACGACAGATAGCCCGGATCGTCCGTTTGAATTAGGTAACAACGCCAGTTTTACTTTGGCAAATGTCGTGGTTACCGGGTTTGTGGATGATGGCGTGGAAGATGCCAGTGATTCAACCAAATATGCCATTCGTATTCGGGAAAATATGAATGATAATCAATACAGACTCATCGTGGATAATGTGGATTTCGATCATTTCTTCAGTCTGGATGATCCTCCCGAAGGATACGTGGTAAGACTGGATGATGATGCTCCTATTGCAACAGAGATTCGATTCACAAATTGTACATTTACTCGTGTCGCGAGATACGGTTTAAGAATGCGTGCTCCTATTGCTCCACCAGCTCAATTCGAGTTACTGACATTTCAAAATTGCACTTTTGCCGGAATTGATAGTTATGGGATGAGAGCAGAATTCTTCCAGGGAGAGGGTGTACCGACTGCAAGAGTATTTGTCGATCATTGCACATTTTATCTTGTCGGGAATGATGCCATTCGTGTCGATGATAATGAATTCCCTGCAGACCTCAAGGCGACTAATTGCATTTTTATGGATGTAAATAATATCCTGGACGCTGATCGCGGTACAGCTTTGTATTGCGACACATTGAATACCGGCGGTTTCAAAATCGACACGCTTGAAGTCATTGAAAATATCTACGCCGAAGATCCTGAATTTGCTGATCCGGGTAATTATAACTTCATGGTCAGTGATTTCTTCAAGGATATTGCTGTTGGCAGCGATGGCGTAGTGGTTGGTGATGTGAACTGGGCGTTTGTATCAACCGGTGTTGCTACCCATAAAGAGAATTTACCGTCAAGCTTTTCGCTGAAACAAAATTATCCGAATCCATTTAATCCTGCAACGTCGATCAATTATACCTTGAATAAGGATATTCATGTTAAATTATCGGTTTATAATATTCTTGGTCAAAAAATCAAAACATTGGTCGATAAGCAGCAATCAGCAGGACAACATATGGTGCAGTGGGATGGCAAGAATGACATCGGAAATCAGGTGTCGACCGGCGTATATATGTATAAGTTAGAAGCCGGAGATTACACAAAAACATTGAAGATGTTGCTATTGCGTTAATTTATAAAACCAATTCATTACACAGGCGGGGATAAAATACCCGATTTTTATTTTGTCTCCGCCTTTTTCTTGT
>WJJN01000190.1 GCA_014729735.1 Candidatus Zhuqueibacterota bacterium | reverse complement strand
CGGCAAATGCTGCGGCAGAAGCGTATCGCCCTCCACGAGCAACATTGAAAATTCCAGCGTATTTTCCAATTCACGTACATTACCGGGCCAACTGTAATTAACCAGATACTCCATTGACCGGTCATCGATTTTTTTGATATGGGTGTTATTCTTCAAATTATATTTTTTTATAAAACTGCTCACCAGACCTGGTATATCTTCTTTGCGTTGGCGTAACGGAGGTAGAAATATTGGGAATACATGGATCATGAAATACAAATCGTCACGGAATTTTCCTCTCCGAACTTGCTCGTCAATATTTTTATTCGATCCCGTGATAATACGAACATTAATATCAACCGGTTCCAGCCCACCGATTGGATGAATTTTCCTTTCCTGCAATGCATTTAATATTTTAACCTGTGCTAACGGCGAAAGCTCAGTAATATCATCCAGATATAAAGTTCCATTCTGTGCCTGTTCCAATTTGCCATATTTTCTGATATTGAGATCCTCATTCACAACACCGAAAAGTTCTTCTTCGAAAAAGCTGTCCGGAATAGATGAACAGTTTACCGCGATGAAAGGATAATCTTTGCGCGGGCTATTGAAATGAATGGTTTTTGCAAGCAGCTCTTTACCTGTCCCACTTTCTCCCCGGATACATACAGTGACATTCGTGCGAATCACTTTTTCTAGGTTTCGCAAGACTTCCTGCATTTTACTGCTGTTATTTACAAAATTTCGAAGACTGTATTTTTCTTCCAATTGATATTTAAGTTCGGATATTTGGTCTTCAAGATTGCGGACAAAGATGGCATTTTTAATGGTATTTTCCAGACGACTCCAGTCCACCGGCTTTTTAAGAAAATCGAATGCACCGATTTTCATTGCCTGCTCCAAAATATTTGAGCGTTCGTTTCCCGAAAGGATAATCACAGGAATATGTGAATCATAATTTTTAATTTCCTGCAGTATTTCAATCCCCTTGCGTCCCGGCATAATTAAATCCAGCAAAACAACATCATAATTATTATGCCGGATCATGTTCATAACATTTTTATCTTCAGTAACCTTATCCACCTGATATTGAAAACGTGTCAGAATTTCACTGATTAATTCAGTGAAATCTTTTTCGTCATCGATAACTAAAACCGAATATTTTTTTTGCATTTTAATTTTTCCATGAAAATAGGGTTAAATATTTTCCCGGGCGATCCGAATGGATTCTTCAAAAGATATAGCACCCTGTTGTAATTTTCGAATAATGTCATTATTAAGATGATATTTTTTGTTGATATGAATACCACTTTTCAATTCGGAAACCGAATCCGCCTTCCATAACAGATTTCTGAGGTCATCGTCCATCGAACAAAATTCGTATAGTCCAGTGCGTCCTGAATAACCGCTATTCCGGCATTCAGGGCATCCTTTGCCATGATAACATTTTGTGATATTGGTGTTCAGAAGATCTTTCAACTGGTTTTGCTGTGATTCTGTGAGATCGTATTCAACTTTACAATCGGGACATATTTTTCTAACGAGACGATGTGATATAATACAAGTAGTATTTGATAATAGCTCATATCGCTTTAATTTCGAGAAACGGGATAACTTCATCATGGCTTCAGCCGTTGAATATCCCGTCAATGTGATTAATACGGATTTGCTGTTCAAATTAACGTTCTCTAAAAAATTCAATATATCCTCTTCAACAGTATCAAGTACCAATACATCCGGTTGCTGCCGCAAAATTGCATCTAAATTTTGAAAGTTATTTTTGTTGTTTGCTTGGATCTGTCTGATTTTTGCCATTGGCTGGTACAGTGATTTTTCATAAGTAAAGACATTTTTTTGGTTGAGATTATAATTCAGCAAAGACGCATAAGCTGTCGACGTTCTACCACTTTCATTAGGTCCAACCAACCAGATTATTCCCTGTCTGTCGTGAAGGATTTTCAAATATTCGGCACGGACGTGATCCGAGAAGCCTAATTCTGCCAGCGATCTGATCTCTTTTTCATTTTGGACACGCAGATGAATATTCTCACCATAATATGTGGGAACAACAGTAATCTCAAGGTTCAAGTCCTTTTCATCTACCCTGACGTAAAATTGTGAAGATTGTGGCGCATTGTTTCGATCCGTGTCAAGACAGGCGAGATTTTTAACGGTGTATACCATTGATTCACCTGTTTTTCTGGAATGAGTATAATATTCCTGAAATAATCCGTTTAATTTGAATCGAATTCGATAGGAAGATTTCATCGGTTCGATAACAATACTGTCAGCGTTTTCTCTCACTGCTTGCACCAGAACAAGATGAACCAGGTGAACTGCTGTTAAATTATTCTTTCCATTTTCCGGGTGCGCCGTCTGTTCATCTTTTTGATTAAATTCTCTTTCAAAGATTTCTTCGGTGCTCTGTGCATTATAATTGAACGTCTTATCCCGCTCCGTGTCAAATGAAGGTTTCTGATAATAATAGGCAATGGCTTCATCAATTTCATTCAATTCACACACAACCGGTTTCACTTTCAAGCCGCTGGATCGAGTAATTACATCGATTGCGATTAAATCCAGTGGATCCGACATTCCGACAGTGAGGATTTTTTCGGATTTGTGCAAAGGAATCACTTTGTAAGTTTTGGCAACCGATTCCGGGATTGTATAGATAACTTCCAGCGGGATGTTTATTTTTTTCAATGAAACACTCTCCACTCCAAGCTGCGATCGCAGCGCTTGCATAAGTTCCTGCTCTCCTAAAAATCCCAGTTCTACGAGGGTTTTCCCTAAAAGTCCTCCCATTTTTTTCTGGCTTTGTAAGGCTTTTTCGAGTTGACTTTCGGTGATGAGCCCTTGCATTAATAAAAAATCACCCAACAACATGTTATCTTTAACTAAAGTGTCTACCATAATATTCTGTCTGTCCTGTTCATAAGCGATTGCCTGAAAATTAAGTAATATGATACAAGCCAGCAGTGTTCACTGCCGGCTTGTACTTGCTCATAAATTTGATTTCAACATACTGTCATGCCGTAATCAATCGTCGTCTTTCTTTTTTGATCCATTTGAGGAATCTTTCGTTGCATCATATATTGCTTGCGGTAACGAATTTTTTTTATTCTTATCCTCACTATCGTTTAGGATTTCAATACCAATCTGTGATAATTCTCCTAAAATAGCGTCACTAATGTTGCCGAACTCAGATGCCATACCTTATTTACTCCTGTTACGCTAATTTTATTTTTCATGCTAGTGTTCAAAATTAAATTCAGATTCCATCTACTTTCATAAGTATATTTTGGCTGGCAGTGCTTATCCGCCTCTCCAGATTCGGAACGCAATATGACAATGGCTTTCCATACATCAAATCTCCTTATTTATTAATATGGGCAAAAAATTAGGGAATGACTGATTCAAAAAGCGCGATTTATGAAATTCAAAGATTTCGCACATTAATAATCTCTTAATCGATCATTCCCTGAACATCGCTGTTTTTATCAACCCTGTTCCTGGACTCGTTTAACTGCGCTGGTTAGTGTATACCCCTGGTCGAGGTATTTTTTTACCTGAGTTAATTTATCAAAATCCTCATGCGAGTATCTCTTAAATTCACGTGAACCCAGAGTGATAAATTTAGGTTTGATAATACCTTTCAGTTCCCAATAATATAGTTGCCT
>WJJN01000189.1 GCA_014729735.1 Candidatus Zhuqueibacterota bacterium | reverse complement strand
TTCAATTTCTGTGCGATTTCATTCAAATCATCTTCGCTCAGTTTAATTTCCGCTGCCAGCACATTTTCTTCAGCCTGATCCGTGTTGCGGGCACCAACGATTGCGGATGTTATTGCCGGATGCGCCAATACCCAGGCAACGGCAAGATTTGCAATCGATTTTCCATGCCGTTCTGCAACCGGTTTCAGCGATTCGACAAACTCCAGATTGCGTGACAGATTCGGTTCTTTAAAATGCTGGTCTTTATGACGCCAGTCATCCGGCGCCAGCCGGGACTTATCAAATTTGCCTGTAAGAAGTCCTGCCTGCATCGGGCTGTAGGCAATCACACCGATTCCGTTTTTCTCACAATATGACAGGATATCCTTTTCGACATCTCTTTCCAGCATACTATACGGCGGCTGCAGCGAATCCACATGATGAATTTCCATGCATTTTTCAAGCAGCGGCACATCAAAATTGGAGACGCCCACATATCGTACCTTACCTTCTTCCTTGAGTTTGATCATCTCCTGCCATGATTCCTCCACATCCGTTTTCGGATCGGGCCAATGAAACTGATACAAATCGACATAATCAGTGTCCAACCTTCGCAGACTGTCTTCGATTTCCCGTCGGATGCTACTGGGCTTCAGATTTATATTGACTCTTCCTCTGTCATTCCAAACCATGCCGCATTTCGTCGCTAGAATTATTTTATCACGCTTTCCTTTTAATGCCTCACATACTATCTCTTCCGAATGACCGAATCCATAAACCGGTGCCGTATCTACCCAATTGATACCCAAATCCAGCGATTTCTGGATCGTTAGGATCGAATCCCGATCGTCCTGTTCGCCCCATCCAAACTGCCAGGGACCACCGATTGCCCATGTCCCCAATCCAATGACGGTTATTTCCGGTCCGTTTTTCCCAAGTTTTCTTGTTTGCATGTTATTTTCCCTTTATTTTTTTGTACTTTTCATTCGGTCTAAAAATTAACTTTGCATAGATATACGCAATTGTTTCTGAAATAATAGTGCGAACGCCATGGCTGCTACGCCACCAACCGTTTTCATCATAATTCCGGTTCTCTGCCGCGATGACTCCTACTTTGATTTCATCTCCCAATGCATTTTGAAATAATAGCCTGCTGCGGCGGGAATGCGCTCCCAGGCTAAGCAGATTAATCGCCTGCACTTCTCTCTCCGAAATATCAAGCCACTTCCGCAAAGCGACCGCCGATGCATACGTGCGATCTTTGACCACTCCTTCACCGGGCACTGCAACCAATTTCGTCGAATCAAATCCGATTTTAACAAGCGTGGCAGCGGCAATCTCCGCGTGGCTTTTATATTCTGCCAGATAATATCCGTAAATCACCGGCTCGCCAGTAGTAATCAGCAGTCGGTAGTTTCCGTCGGCAAATTCATCATTCGCAATTTGCATGCAATAATCCGGCATCCAGCCTTCGACGACCAGAATTTCGGCAGATAACGGATCGTTCATTGCCAGAAACGAATGGATGTTGCAAAACAGCCCGAGGCAAATTATCAGAATGATTGCCACGAATAGAATCCAGCCGCGCAGAGTCAAAGTGCGGCATTCTTTTTTATGAATGAGTCCGAGAGTCATAATATTCTGAAATTTATTGATCCACACTAAAGTTCGATAATTATTACCGCAAGCGCGCTTTCGCTATTTTGCAGGGAGATTTACCCTGATTCACAATACGATATTTTCCCAGATATGCGGGAACAATAATGGTCTCTGAATAATTGAATGTCAGTTTCCTCTCAGGATTTTCAATAGACGACAGCAGAACCGATTCACCTTGGACCAGGCACAGCACATGAAATTTTCCCGCAGTATTGTCGGTGATTTCGTGATCAAAATCCATTCGGAACACGAGGTGGAAAAATTCACGACGGTCGCCAATCAGATATTCTGCCCATCCGTCGCCGGATCGAACGAGCTGCGGCTCCTGTCGCAAATTTTCATCGACCCACTTCTTCCGACGGTGCCATTTGATGACATTGAATGCGTGACGTACATGAATTGGTCGCATCACGCCGTTCAAATCCGGTCGCAGGTGATCGTAAATTTTGAACGTGTAACGATAGGTTGTTGAACTGATTTCCAGCACCACAACTCCTTCGCCGGAACCGTGCACTGTTCCCGGCGGAATCAGCAGCAGATCATGCTTTTTCACCGGAACGCTGTTCACGAAATTGCGGTAATCGAACGGAATCCCTTTCTCGTCAGCCAATCGGGCGGCTTTATGAAATTCGTCTCTTTCAGTATCTTCATTCAAGCCGAGATTCACCCGAGCACCCTTCCGCGTGTCAACGATGTAGTACATTTCCCCCTGGTGATAGGGCTCTGTAAAATGCTTTCGGATGTACGGCGTCGTCGGATGCACCTGGATCGAGAGATCACCGCCCTCCATCGTATCCAGATAATCATAACGGATCGGGAATTGCCCATCGAAGCGGCGCCTGTCAACGTCGCCCATGATGCTTTCGTATTGCAAATCCAGAAATGTCGTCCACGGAATATCCATCACCGTTCCTTGCTTCAATTCAACCAAAAGACTTTGCTCCTGTGCAATGACCTCGTAACTCCAGGCGCAATTCACCCAGTCTTTCGGAAGATTGCGGACTTTCTTCAGCCA
>WJJN01000820.1 GCA_014729735.1 Candidatus Zhuqueibacterota bacterium | reverse complement strand
TGGCGAATTAGCGGCTTTGCCGCTATGCATTGACACAGTCAATGCACTCCATAACATAGCCCGGGACAGCTATGGAGTGCAGCGAGTGTCTCGCTGCATGCAGCCGTTTTTTTGGCTGCAAATAGGTGGGCGCGGGAATGGAACACAGCGAAGGAAGGCAATAGAATCTTGGAAATATATTATTTGTGCGAATTTTGATTTGTTGCAATGGTGCAGGTGGAGAATTAGCGGCTTCGCCGCTATGCATTGACACAGTCAATGCACTCCATAACATAGTCCGGGACAGCTATGGAGTGCAGCGAGTGTCTCGCTGCATGCAGCCGTTTTTTTGGCTGCAAATGGGTAGGCGCGGGAATGGAACACAGCGAAGGAAGGCAATAGAATCCTGGAAATATATTATTTGTGCGAATTTTGATTTCTTGCAATGGTGCAGGTGGAGAATATTCTGGTAGCTCCGGCGCTGATTATCGATACACCGCAAAAGAAAAAAATATTCGGAAATCTCCAAAATAAAGAAAAGGTACTTTCAGCATTGGAATTACTATGAAAAAAAATGAATCAAAAATCAAGCAGCTTGAAACGAAATTAGCAGAAGCAGAAGAAATTATCTCGACAATCGAGCGTGGTGAGGCAGATGCCGTGCTATCCCAAAAAAATGTGATGCTGCTGCGTCTGAAAGAAACCGAGAAAGCGTTGCAGGAGATTGAGCAACGTTATCACAGTTTTGTGGAAAAAAATCCGGACGCCGTGTTCTATCTCGATGTGGACGGTATAATCAGGGAAGTAAATCTCGCGGCACAGGAATTAACCGGCTATTCGAAGGAAGAGTTGATCGGCATGAATTGGCTGGAGCTGTGTGAGCATGAGGATAAGAAGAGAGTGATGCGGCATATAGAAAAGTCGCTTGCCGGTAAGACCATCGAATGGCAAGCATTGATGATCAACAAAGACAACCAGAGAAGCTACCTGTTTTTGACCGCCGGCACATTGATCGATTCCGGCGCAAAGAAGGGATTGTTCATTGTTGCCCAGGATTACACGAAATTGAGACGAATCGAGGATGATCTTCGTGTACACCAGGAGGAGCTTGAAACGCAAAATGAAGAACTTCGCCGGACGCAGGAAGAGCTGGAAAGAACCCGCAATAGTTATCTCGATCTATTTGAGCACGCGCCGGTGGGCTATTTATTGCTGAATGCCGATGGGACGATCCGCGATGCAAATCTCACGGCTGCAAAGCTTTTTGGCAGAGAGCGCAGTAATCTTGCCGGTCTTCGAATCGGGAAGCTGGCAATAAGTGATGATCATGATAAATCATATCTCCATTTACGAAATCTATCAGCTTCGAATGGCAAGCAAAGTATGGAGCTGCGATTTCACGGACCGGAAAAGTCGATTTTTTGGGCATTAGTCGAAACCGTGGCGTTTGGGCAAGATCAGAATAATGTGGATGCCTTTCGCATGACAATAACAGATGTAACCAAAAAAAAGCTTGCCGAACAGGCGCTAAAAGAAGCGGAGCGCAAATACCGCGAGCTTGTGCAATTTGCACCGGCTGGTATTTACGAGATTGATTTCCGAAAGCGGAAATTCACCGCAGTAAACGATGTGATGTGTGAGATGCTCGGCTATTCCAGGGAAGAGCTGCTGGCGATGGATCCTTTTTCCATCCTGGACACCGAGGGGCAGGCTCGGTTCCGTGAGCGCATGAAGAGCTGGCTCGCAGGAGTAAAACAGGTTAAGAACGTCGAATACAGAGTAAAAACCAAAGACGGACGGATACTGGATATATTGCTGGAAGTAACCTTTACTGCGGATGACAAAGGAAAGCCGCTGGGTGCCACAGTTGTGGCTCATGATATCACAGAGCGCAAGCGTACGGAACGGGCGCTCGAAAGGGAGCGGGAGCTGCTGCAGCAAATAGTCGAGAATATCCCGGTAATGCTTGTGACATGGGAACCGTCCTTGAAACGTTTTACGCTGAACCGTTGTGCAACCGATGTTTTGGGTTGGACCAATGAGGATGCGAATAACGGTGATTTGATGCGCAAGGTTTATCCGGATCCGGAATATCGCGCGGAAGTTGGCACATATATGCAGTCGTTCTCTCCGGAGTGGCGCGAATTTGACGCGACTGCCAGGAATGGTGAAAAGATACCTTCATTATGGAACAACATCCGATTAAACGACGACACGATGATTGGTATTGGCATCGATGTGCGCGAACTGAAAGAAGCGGAAGAGAAAATGGTGCGACAAAATACCGTGCTGGAAGGCATTGCCCGCATTCTTAGCGAAACAATCACGACTGAAACAGAAGAAGAACTGGGCAGTGTTTGCCTGAAAGTGGCAGAAGGGATCACGAATAGCCAGATTAGTTTTCTAGCCGAACTCAATCATCGCAGCGGCAAGCTGGAGGAAATCACAATCAGCAGTTCGGGGTGGGATGAATGCCGAATGTCTGATAAATCAGGGCATGGTAAAAAGTCACCGCCTGTATTTGATATCCAGGGCATCTTCGGACGCGTACTCCGTGACGGAAGCGGTTATTATACAAATGATCCGTCTTCCCATCCTGACAGCATCGGTACACCGGAGGGGCATCCAAAATTATCATCTTTTCTGGGAGTTCCATTATTCCAGGAAAAAAGAATTATCGGCATGATGGGACTGGGGAATTGCGAAAATGGCTATCGACCGGAAGATTTGGAGGCGGCTCAATCCCTTTCATCGGCGATTGTTGAGGCGCTGTTCAGAAAACGGGCGGAGCAGGCTTTAATCGAATCGGAAAAAAAGAACAGAGCGCTTGTCAGATATGCTCCGGCAGGTATATTTGAAGTTGATTTTCACAAGCAGTGTTTTACTGTGTTCAATGATGCGATGTGCCGGATGGTTGGGTACAGCCGGGAAGAGCTACTGGAAATGAGCCCCTTCGATATTCTTCATAAAAGCGAACATGCGCATTTTGAAAAGCAGATCAAGAAATGGCTCAATGAAAAAGAACCGAATAGAACATTGGAATACAAAATTAAATCTGCCGATGGCAGAATACTGGAAATGTTGCTCCAGGCTACCTATACCCGTGATGAAGATGGGAAACCACTCGGAG
>WJJN01000819.1 GCA_014729735.1 Candidatus Zhuqueibacterota bacterium | reverse complement strand
TTTGTATTTCCCTCATATTCGTGATTGCCCATTACAGGATGCCACGCCATCATTAATTCCGGGTGTTTGTATATCCATTCGAAATTTGTATTCCAAAGCGGATCGTGCACCGAAGCGACACCCTCAAAATGATGTGCATCTCCGAGAATGGTAATAAATTCAGGGTCCGAAATCGAAGCGACCACGCCCATCATTTCCGCCACAGGTTTTTGATCATAATATCCGTTTCTTCCCAAATCACTGGTGATCATGAACGTAAAATGACCATCGAGCTTTGCCAGCGCCGCAGCATCTTTCGGGACAACACTTTCACTGTAATTTTGTCCTGCAGTTTGAAATGCAACGACAAAAATAAGAATCAATATAATGAGTAATTGAATTCGTAATTTAGATGTTTCCATGTAACCTCCATAAGTGGTATATTTCGAGACAAATAAAAGTGATGGTATGGATCTACCACTTTCAGTCATTTTAAACAATATACTAAATTTTAGGCTAAATTTCAACAGCTACTAAATTCAACGGACAGTATTAGCATATTCGAGCCGTAGGTAACATACCAAATCGGGATTTTTGAGGATGAAATAGTGTACATCCCGGCTTTTGTTTGACGACGTTTGATGGAATCCACTGCAGGATCCTTACAAATTTTTTCTGCCAGAATGTTAATTATTTCGGTGTGTCTTGGAATCGCGGATCTTTTATTCAATGCAGGGTTATGCTACCACGAATGCTTGGCACCTTCTCTTAGTAATTCACAACCTTGACTACGAAGAAATTTGAGCAGTTCATTTCTCTTCATACGGCAATTTTTTTCACTGTAGTCGTTACTTGCAAAATCCAATGCGTCTAGCCGGTTTAATTCCAATGCTTCCTTCAACGTAATTTCCAAAGTCTCCTTCAATTCCTCATACGATTTTTCCTGGCAATTCACTCCCGGGACTTCCTGTATCCATCCAATCTACCAATCACCTTCTTTTTTACGATAGCCGCATATTCGTTTTTCATTCGTTAAACCTTTCATTATTAATACATCATATATTTTTTTGTATCAAACATTTATTCATACCCCGGAATATTTTTACCCAGAATAATATCCCTTGTGCCAACGAGTATTCCGTTTTTTTCATTCAGATCCAAAATCCTTTTACCGCCTCCTCTGCCTGAATTGGTCTCCCGGTCTGATTTGCTCAGCAGCGGATCATTCGCAAAAAGATAACTGTGAAGCCAGTAATATTTTCCATCCGGCTCCAGCACGGTGATGTGAATATGCGCCGGCGCCGATCTGCTGGGATAGGTTCCCGGCTTCAGCGTATAGAACGCATATTCTCCGGTGCTGTCAGTTTTCACCCATCCCCGGATATAACCGTGACGCCTTGCCCAACCCTTTTCATCGCCCCGGGTGGGATAAATGCCTTCCTGATTCGTGTGATAAATATAAAGAACGACATCTTCCGCCGGAGTTTGTCCATCGTTTTCATAAACCGTTCCTGTGACCTTTAATTTCGGACCCGGTTCATGGAAATCGATCAAAGTATCGACCGGCGCTAATCGCTCATCGCCATATTCAAAAACAGCCTCGCAGCCTTCACATGGACCGCCAACCAGTTCCCGGGACTGATCAGTCTGCGCCTGGCAGCTAAGACAAACGAGTGCAAAACTGATTAAAGTTATTAAAGTTTTCATTTGGAGCACATTATGTTTCGAATTTGTTTATTGAATTGACCTCTCAAAAATTCCACAGCTGATATTCTTTCTTCCGATGATCTGCTTAACCAGTAATTCAAATCTTCACGCGTTACTTCCAGTCTGTGCTTTTTTAAAGACTGTATTTTAATGACTTTTTCAATCAATAGAACACTTTCACGTCTTATCATCGTTTAACAATTCGATAAATTCTCTGAAATCTTTGTTCAGAACCATATTTCCACCTGTTATATTCCTCTCTTATTTTTTCCAGAGTTTCCAGGCGATACTGGTATGGCTGGGACTGCCAAAATTCAAAATCATTTTTTTGATCGTTGATATTCACTTTTCGCACAACTGTTCTATCAACTCTATCGGATTTTTGCATACTTCATTTTTATCTCCTTCATCATAAATACTGCCAGTCGAAAAAATGAGTTATCTATTTTGAAATTTTTCATTCTTCAACTCGAATTAGACCGTATACACTGGTTGAGCTTTTTTATGTTTTTTGAATCATATTTCTATAATTAGCCTGGCGAGCAAGCTACGTTTGGTATATGCTTGCGCATTCGTCAAAATCCTGTACCCAGCTATCCTCGTCCGGTTTATCGCCGCTGATATTATAGCCTGCATAGTATTTTTCCGATATTTGCGTTTAAAAGAAATGAGTTCTTCTTCAAGTGCATGTATGTCATTTAAAATGTCGGACAGAGTTATAAAGCTACAATAATATAAGAAAAAAAATAAATAAATCAATTAAAATTATTGGCGGGCAGGTTTCTCTAAATAAAAACGTATAAGAAGAACTATATTGATCAATAGCGCAAGACTAATTATAAGAGAAGTATTGCTTACAACTTTCACAGCCTCTTTAGCTCCCTTAAAGTTTTCAAATCATCCTCATCATAG
>WJJN01000188.1 GCA_014729735.1 Candidatus Zhuqueibacterota bacterium | reverse complement strand
GCTCATTGCCATGCCGATGATTTTTGCCACAAGGGCTGTCATCAATAAAGATAAAAAAATGAGATAGACCGGAGCAAACAGGTAGCCGAACGGCTTTCTTCTGATAAGCAGCAGCCCGATCACAAATGAAAACGGCAGTAGGAGAGAGAGATCCATCCCCTGGACGATCAGCGTGGTGTAATGCTGCACCGCCGCGGGATAAATTTTACCGCTGATCAGCGGTGGAACGACGATCGACAGCCACAGAATCGCGATGGCAAAGGAGTTGAAGATCAGGAATCCGCCAATGAATCGTGCCGGGAACTTTTTGCTGAAATGATCGGGCACATTCTCCGAACCAATAGATAGTACAGTCAGAAAAAATGCGAAAAAGCTCGTGCCAGTCAAAACAATATATGCCAGAAAAAGCTCGTTGTACATTCCCATTGCCATGTAAAAGAGATAGGTCACCAGAAAATAGCCCGAGACGCCCGCGAGCGCAAATATGCCGCGCAGCGAATTTTTCCGGGCGATAACGAATGAAATCAGCAGCAGCGGGATGCCGAAGATCAATGTCACATAATCCTGCGCAATGCCCTGAATTGCGACATCTGCTGACATGTGCTTGTAAATTCCCTCGCCATATATGGTGACGGTCTCTCCGCGGATCGATTCGTGTTCAAATCGCCCCGGTCCTTGATCCGAGAGAATGCCTGTCAGTGTTGCACCCAGTGAAAGTACAACGATTGCCGCGACAAGCATGGTGGTCGTTTTCTTGTATTTCATAACTGTCCTTTTCTTTTATGTTATTCTTTGTTAAAATAATATTATCCTGTTCGATTGTCAATAAAAAAATGTAACAATTTCCATCATCTTTCATTTTATATTGATTTTTTATAATTTTAATGCTATGTTCATGACTGGATTAGCATAAGTAGAATGTAGATCAGGCTCTCATAATCGAAAGGAATAAATTCTATGCGCCTGAAAAATTTACTCACTAAAATATTCCTATTAATTCTTGCAAATGGATTGCTCGGAGGCTGGCAGCAGGGCAAAACGCACTATCCGCGACTAACGTTTGAAAACCAGGATATTCCCATAATTCGATCGCATTATGAAGCCGCATTGAACGGAGTTGAGCCGTATAAAACACTGTGGGATCGTATACAGAAATCAAATGCGAAGACACCGAAGATCGGCAATAAAGAATGGGGGCAGCAAAATGCTAACGCCGGCATCGCAAAAGCAAAGGCACTAATTTACCTGCTCACCGGTGACCGACGGCAGGCAGACGACGTTCGTGATATTCTGAGCGGAGTGTATACTGGCGAAGAGATACCGAAATATGGCGTGAAAAGCATCACTTTGAAACTGACACCTTACAAGAATTTGAAATCCGCAGTTATGCAGTCCATTCACAAAGCGCAATCGCTGACCCAGCATTGTCAGGCGTACGATATCTTGAAGGGCGCTGGCTATCCTTTTGGTGCTTCGGAAAGCGGGATAAGGAAGAACCTGGCGACTCTTGCCGAGCGAATTTATGATATATCCAACTGGATTTCCAGCGGCTCGAAGACGCTGGATCTGATCCGGCAGGATGTGGAGGAGCAGAATAATTTTCAATTGAAGATGATGTCCGCACTCGGTTTGGCGGCGATATGCCTGAACGACCATCCTAATGCCGAAAAATGGGCGAACCGGGCGATGACCAAATTCTGGCAGGTCTTCATCGCACAAACCACACCGCAGGGTGGTTACGGTGAAGGTCCGTTCTATTTTCTCTATTCCGGACTGAATTTCCTGCCGTTTTTCAGGGCATATAATCTGTTTATGGACGGACGAAGCGTCACGTTCGATGGGCACGCCATTCCCAATTTTCTCTCCAACGACCGGGTGGCAATGGTGTTCGACTGGAATATCAAAATTCGCATGCCCAACGGCGACCGTCCCGGTTTTGACGACGGTTATTATACGGCGTTTCCCTCGGGACTATTGGTCAGCGAGCCGGAGATGTCAGGGCACGCGACGGATCATCATCCGAATGCCGACCTGGCGGTGTATGCCTGGGACTGGCTCAATACCGAGCAGATGACCGGTGGCTACGAGAATCGCTATTTGTCTGCGTTCGCGAATCTGGATTTGACAGTTGATCTGTTCTGCGTTTTCGATGCTGATGTTCACCCCCACGAACCGCAGGTGTCGGCGACGCAATTTTTCCCCGAAGCCGGCAGCGCCGTGTTTCGCAGCGACTGGGGGAGGGATGCCATTTACATGCATGTTCTGGGGGAGGCTGGAACCGTGCGCACCATCGGCGGAGTGCACGAGCATCCGGATGCCGGAAGCTTCGTCATTTTCGCACATAGGGAAATGCTGGCGCTTGATGCGGGCTATCCTGGTTTTCCGCAGCACGATCTGGTGAATAAGGCACAAAATCACAGCGTCATCACAGTCGACGGTTTCGGACCGGACAGCGACGCCCGGCTCGGTGAATTTTTCCGGACAGAAATGTTCGACTTCGCCAGCGTGACTATGAGTTACGGCGGGGCTTCGATTACCCGGAATATTTTGTTCGTTAACAAGAGTTATTTCATAATCGTTGATCAGCTTGAAAGCAGCAGCCAGCGTGAATATGCGCTGTTCATTCATGGAAATGCCGGCGGAACCATCCCGAATACTTCATTCTCTAAAACAGCGAATGGCGGCGTTTGGAATCGATCCCGAGCCAGACTGGAAGCAGTAGTATACAGCGACAAAGATACACCTGTGTATGAATACGGCGATGACTTTCATTCGATCATGTTTGCTGGAGACAATCAGTTGCCGAAACACGGAGTGCTGAAAGTGCGGCAGTCCGCTAAAAAACTTCGTTTCATCACGCTGTTGTTTCCATTGTCTGCGAAAAATCAATCGCCCCGAATAAAGCCGGTCAATGCGAGCAGTGGTTTTGCTTTAAAAATTTACGAGCCGAGCGCAGTCCCGGCGTATTTCATTGCCGGAGGCGACGAGGCAGTCACAACAGTAACCACCGATATCATGGGGGTGGCAGAGCTGACGACGGATGCCGTGATCACTTTTATTCGGTTGTCGCCGGATGCCGAAATTCCGGAGCATTTCTATGCAAAAAATATGAAAACCGTGGAATACAACCGCAAGAAATTGATCACGACCAAAAGCAATTCCAACATTGCTCTCGTTCGGATCCCGGGCAAAAATGAGTTGATCGGCAAGATTCAGGCGGAGATGAACAGCACTTTCCAATTGGTTTTAACTGCGAATGATGCGGAGGTTTCCGGGGTGAAACGCTTCAGCTTCGATAAAAGATCTCGTTTGTTGAAAATGGAAGTCGAAAGTTCCACGCAGTTTCGAATTCTGTTAAAATAGCTTGAATTAAATATTTTCACTTGTTTTTTTCATAAAAAATGATAATATTAGACTTATTAATTTTTAGAAACACCAGGAAAATGAAATGACCCTTGAAAGCGCAAAGATATTCTGTTTTTCCGAGACAGAAGATTTACCAAAACGAATTCGAAAATTAATTGATTCTGACAAAGTTAATGTAGATTTTGACAGAGATTTACAATCTCTTTTCAAATATTTTAAAAACAGCACATACGATGTTTTGATCGTTGAAAGTTCTGCGTGTAATAACGATCTGCCTACGTGCTTGAAGCTGGTGAAAAATATTGTTGCAACAAGTGCGGCGACAAAAATCATATTGTTAGTGGCACCGAGCGAGGTCGATGGAGCAATTGCCGCTTTAAAAGAAGGTGCTTATCAATATGCCAAATTACCGGTCAAGGATGAAGAATTGAAGATGCTCATCGAAACTGCTATTGAGATGAATTCTTTCATCGGAGCCCAAAAAGCGCCATCAAATAAATCGGGTAATGACAGGTTGGGGGAATTGATCGGGAGTTCGTCTCAAATGCAGCGGGTTTACCAACGGGCTCGTCAAGCGGCAGCATCCAGTGAAATTCCCGTTCTTTTATTGGGCGAGACAGGGACCGGAAAAGATATGGTCGCACAGACAATTCATCAATTAAGCGACAGAAAGGAAGGACCGTATGTTCCTGTCAACCTCGGAGCACTTCCCTCGGAGCTGGTCGCCAGTGAATTGTTCGGACATGAAAAAGGTTCATTTACTGGCGCAGTGAAACAACACAAGGGAGTGTTCGAGAGCGGAAGAGACGGCACCATATTTTTAGATGAGATCGAGGCAATATCAGAAAAAATTCAGGTGAGTTTACTTCGGTTGCTGGAGCAAAAGAAATTTCGCCGTCTGGGCGGCAAAGAAACCTATGATACAAATGCCCGAATAATTGCCGCATCGAATGCAAATCTCGACGAACTCGTTCAAAACGGATATTTTCGTCAGGATTTATATTACCGCCTCGATGTATTTCGCATTGATTTACCTCCATTGCACGAGCGGCGAGAAGATATATCGCTACTGTCAAATGAATTTTTATCAAAATTTAGTCAGGCGTATAAAAAAGTAAATATGAAATTATCCCCTGAATGTATCCACATTTTCCAGCGATACGATTGGCCCGGGAATATTCGGGAATTAAAAAATGTAATCCAGCGAGCAGCAATAATCTGTGAGTGCGATGAAATCTTGCCGGAACACCTGCCTCCGAAATTTCGAAAATCAAAAAAGGAACGACCGACTGTGGAGTTCGAGATCGGAACTCCGCTAGATAAGGTGGAACGCGAAATGATCATACGGGCGCTGACTTTAGCTAACGATAACCGGACCAGAGCCGCTGAGCTTCTAGGCATCAGTCGCCGCGCGATTTATAACAAATTAAAAAAACATAACATCGATTAAGTGCATTATCAGTACACAAAAACGCTGGTTAATTTCCTTCCTATTTATTGGCTTAAGATTTTATAAATAAAGTAAATAATCATTGGGATTAGCCAATTCACGTTCATGGCATCACGGGATGCTAATTTTGCGTCCGTACCAAATGTTCCTAATCTTACCGTGTATTGTGTACCGTTTAATCACGTTCCATGTCATTTGCATTTTCGGATTTCTAAAGGTACACAATTTAAATCAATAAAAAATAGCATCCAATAAAAATACCGATTAGATTGGCATGCCTGTTGCATAAAATCCTCCCTGACAAAATAATAGGGAATCCAACCAACGGAACGGGATGTGATTTCATGGGCAACCAATTAGCAGTATTAATCCTTGGTAATACCAAACACAAGGAGTTGAAAGAAATACTATTTGATCTTGGTTTTATACCGATC
>WJJN01000187.1 GCA_014729735.1 Candidatus Zhuqueibacterota bacterium | reverse complement strand
TTTTTGACTTCGCCGAGGATGTTGTCGATAACGTCCTGCGCCGGGAGGTGTTTGATCGTGTCCACGTATTCGATCAGGCGCTGGTCGCCGAATTCTTCACTTGCGGCGTTCATGGCTTCGGAAATGCCGTCGGAGTAGATCAGCAACAGGTCGTCCGGGTCGAGGCAGATTTCGCTTTGCTCATAGGTGTGGTCTTTCATGAAACTGAGCATGATCCCAGCGGTATCCAGCGTCTGCGGCGGTTTATTTTTGCCAAAAATCACAGGACGGTTGTGCCCGGCATTGGCGTAGCAGATCTGGTGCTTGCGGTTATCGAGGATGCCGTAAAACAGCGTGGCGAATTTCTGGCGGTCGGTGCTGTGGAATAGCAGACGGTTGCAGTTTTGCAGGCATTTTTTTGGCATTGAATTTATCGATGTAAATGCACGAATCCCGGCTTGCAGGTTCGCCATCAACATGGCGGCAGGCAAGCCCTTGCCAGAAACATCGCCCAGACTCACAGCCAGCCGGTTGCGGTTCACCGGCAGGAAATCGAAATAATCGCCGCCTACGAATTTGGCAGACACGGTTTTTCCCGCGATATCGAAACCCGGAAACTGCGGCACTTCTTTTGGCAGCAGATTGATTTGAATTTCCGTTGCCACTTCAAAATCTTTGGTGATTAGCTCGAGTTTATGCTCTTCCTCCGCCAGCCGGGCATTCTCAATGACCTGCGCCGATTGCGTGGCAATGATCGTCAGCAGCCGCTGATCTTCATCAGTGAATTTTTTGGAGAATTCCTTATTGAAAACAGTCAGTTGCCCGATCATCCGGCTTTTTGTAATCAGCGGCGCACTCAGCAGGGAGCGAATATAAAGCTGATCGTCAGCCACCATTTGAAACCGCTCGTCTGTGGCAAGATCATTGACAACCAGCGGTTTTTCGTGCTTCAGCATCCAGCCGGTCAACTGGGCATCCAGTTTTAGCGGCATGATGTGCGACGTCCGATCCGCCCGCCGAACCATCGTCTGGAACGGCTCGTCTGCCTGCGACCTGTCCAGCAGCATCACGGCAGCCTGTTCGACTTTCAGCAGATTGATGCATTTCCTGACAATCAGATCGATGAGCCGGTCCAGCGTCATCGTGCTGTTGATCGCCGTGGCAATGTCATTCAAGATCGAAAGCTCATCGATGGCGCGGCGCAGCCGTTCGTTTTCCTGCCTTAACTGTATTACTTGATCATTCGTCATACCATTTTCCCGAAATTCGATTTGTAGTTGTATCAAAAGTCATTTTTGGGTGTCATTCCGGCTGGAGCAAAGCGGAATGCCGGAATCTCGTAAGTTACATTTAATCAGGAGATTCCGGGACAAGCCCGGAATGACATTTCACGAAAAACAGACTTATAACACAGTCCCAAATCCGGTCAATCTAATCAACAACAATGATAATAGGCGGCGATCCACCTTTGGCAAAAACGTTTTCCGATTTTACAAAAACCGCGTACACTTCTTCACCCAGCGGCGCGTCCTTTTTTACTTTTAATTTCAGCTTTTTGCCTTCCGGCAAGTATTTTGTATATCCACCATCGAGTTTGTCTTTCGCGGATTCTCCGACAAAACGCAGGTCGCTGGAAAATTGGAAATAAACATCCGATCCCTCTGCCGTCCATTCTATTGTATCATTCCGTTTTACGCGCACATTCGATTTCGTGGTATCAGTCGCATCAACGACCCGCCATTCGCCGTCTACTTTCATGACTTTCAATTGCCACGGTTTTGCAAATGAAATATCCGGCAATACGAACATCGCAAAAGCAGTCAGCAGCAATGCTGTGCTGAATAATTGTAGTTTGTTAAATTTTTTCATGATCTGTCTCCAGACAATTGTTATATTCGTTTTTCAATCCCCCATGGATTTGATTGTGGTAATTTAATATTCCCCTGTCAATTGTTTATATCGCTCATCGGCGACAAGTTGTGCCAGCTCCGGCTGATGCTCGATCTCAGATTTCGAGTAACCATTTTTTAGTGCTCTGCCAATCCAGTGCAGCGCTTTTTCTCTGTTGCCGAGATGCTCATAAGTCGAACCGGCGCGGTACATCACTTGAATATCGTCCGGTGCCTTCCGAATCGCCTGTTCGATTAATGTGACTGCTTTCGATGAATCCCCGACATCTGCATAATATGAAGCAAGATTCGAGATCACGTCCGGAGCATTCGGATTGATGTTCAACTGCTTTTCCGCAATTGCAATTGCTTTTCGATAGGTCTGCATCGCCTGCTCCTGCTTGCTATCGAGCAGCGAATAGGCTGCAGCGAGATTGCCCCAGGTCAGATAATCATTGTCATTTTCCTCCAGCGCCTGCTCGTACATGACGGCTGCTTTTTCATATTTCCCTTCGATATAATACAGAGTCCCGAGATTTGAAAAAATGCTGTACGATTTGCGAATCGCAAGCGATTTTTCGAACATCTCCCGGGCATCGCTCCATCGTTCCAGCATGTAGTAAATTCCGCCCAGATTGTTATAACCCCGAAAATTATCAGGCGTCAGCTCAATTACTTTTTTGAACTGATCCACCGCATCCTCATATCTACTGTGCCTGAAATAAAATGCTCCAAGATTGTTATATCCCGCCCAGTAACCCGGCTTCAGCTTGATGGCTCGTTTAAAAGTCTTCTCAGCCTCCGAAATTTTATCCAGCGCTTCATACGCTTTCGCTTGCCCGCGATAGGCAGCCGCATTGGAAGGCGACTGTAGCAGTGCACGTGCAAAATGATCTATAGAGTTTTCATAGCGACCGACCCCGGAATAAATTATTCCCAAAGTCACATTGACCTGCGCCAGCAGGCTGTCGAGTTGAAATGCTTTTTCTCCGGCTGTTAATGCTAATTCAGCCAGACCTGGTTTTTTCGTGGTTTCATAGTAGCGCCAGTAAGCCTCGCCCAATCCTGCAAAAGCCAGTGCGTAGTCAGGATCACTTTCCGATGCCATTTTAAATAACCTCAGCGCCTCTTCGATATTGTCCGTGTTTTCATAACGCTGCAGATAGCCCTTGCCGCGAATATAGTATTCATATGCTTCCGGCACATTCGTATTTCCCGCCATCAAAACATCCCGGGATTCCTGTTCAAGTTCGATATGCAGCATCTCCATCAATTTGATAACCGCCCGGTTTTGCAGCGAACTAATTTCAGATACCTTCACATCGATAATTGCCGAGTTTAGCTGACGAACATTCTTTGCATCCACAAGGTTGATCGTCAGCCGGAACAGATCGTTTAATATTTGCAGACTGCCGGTTACGGCAAGATTGGCACCGAACAATTGATAGGCTTTGCCGGCACTTTTAACATCATGCTGCAAAACCTCGCTTGCCGGAACGACCCACAGCTCGCCCTGAAATTGCTCGAGTTGCGTCAATTTGCTGGAAAGCGTTTCCATGAGCCCATCGCAGAAAGGTTGATTTTCAGGATTGCTGCCCACATTTTTCAGCGGCAAAATGAGCAAATGATGCTCTGTTGTTTTGGAATTTGAGTTGAAAAGCGATTCACTGAAATCACGAGTAAATGGCATTGCTGCGAACATTATAATCAACGATAGTAATCCGGCAAATAGCAAGAATGCTACACGATTTCGCTTGGGAAATCTTTCGCGATGTTTCCGTTGCTGCCGGGCAAAAGATTCTGTTTCAACAGTTTGAGGATCATTAGCGACCGTCCTCAAATCCTCCAATAATTCTGTCATGGATTGATAGCGATCGGCGATGTCTTTTTGAAGACATTTTTCGATAATTGCAGAAAGCCTCGGAGAAATAGATACCGGATCCGGCGCTTCATTCAGGATCGAGTAAATGATTGCCTGTTCATACGCCCCCCGGAATGGCAATTGCCCGGTTAGCATTTCATAAAGAACAATCCCGAATGACCAGATATCGCTTCGCTGATCTACGTCCGTTCCTTTTGCCTGCTCCGGACTCATATATGCCGCAGTGCCGATTGTCGTTCCGATTTGCGTCAACTGAGCCGAATTGCGGAATTTTGCCAGTCCAAAATCCATCAGCTTGATGCTGCCGCTCTTCGTCACCATGATATTCCCGGATTTTATATCGCGATGTGTAATTCCTTTGTCATGGGCAACCTGCAAACCGGCAGCGATTTGCGCAGCATAATTCAGGGCTTCCTCTTCCGATAAACCATATTGCTTTTCAGAGATCAATTCCTTCAATTCATGACCATCGACGAACTCCATCACCAGGAACAGCTCGTCATCAGCATGTTCAATCGCATGCATCGTAGCAATATTGGGATGGTTTAGCGCCGCGGCAGCTTTGGCTTCATTTTCGAAACGGAGGCGCTCCTCCGTATTTCCGGCAATATGGTGCGGCAAAAATTTGATTGCTACCTTGCGCTCCAGGCGGGTATCCTCCGCAAGGTAAACGACACCCATTCCACCTTCGCCGAGTTTTTTTAATAGATGATAATGTAAAATTTCTTTGCCAATCATACTCATTCATCAAAGCAGTCAATTTTTTATTTTATGAAAATTTATAGATAAAACTCAAATAGCATGCCATGAAATTGGAGACAGGGAATCACATTAGTAAATCATTGAAAAGATTAAACTAATAAAAGTATAATGAGTTTGAATTCAATATTTAAATGTCTCAATTAAGAGGATTGATGAGACATGTCTTGATTGCGTTTATAATATTGAATGAATTCGGAAGCGGAATAGACCGGGATACCGCGACAGAGATTTTGGGGGAAATGCTTCAGATTACCTGTAATAATGCATTCTGCATGGCTTATGTTTGTATCAATAACGACTTTCATTACTTACGCGCCTTGCGAACATCATCTATTTCCTTGTTGATTTCTTCGGGTGTCAGCTTATCCTTACCCTTTTTTATTGATTCTTGTTGAATGAAGGAGACTGCTTCAATTGCACGCGCCCTTCTTATCAGATTCAGAGATTTTTCGAATTTAGCAGTAAATCGACAAAAAAATCTTGCATTATTGAAAAAAAATATATCTAATAGCTATGTTATTAGCTATAAAAATGAGGATAATAATGAGGACTTTATGAAAACAATACAAATGACCTTAGATGAAAACTTGCTTAATAGAGTTGATAAAGCGACACAAGAGATGAATACATCTCGCTCGGCTTTTATTCGGGAGTCGCTGCATTTTTATCTTGACAAAATGAGAATAAAAAAGCTGGAGCAAAAGCATCGCGATGGATATTTGAAAAGCCGGTAAAAGAAGGCGAATTCGATATTTGGGAAAATGAACAGGCATGGGGTGCCTGAATATGGAAAGAGGTGAAATTCGCTGCTATACATTTAAGTCCCCTGATAATAAAAGACCTGTTGTCATTTTGACACGTAGTTCAGCATTGAATTTTTTAGGGGAAGTGACATTAGCGCCTATAACATCAACTGTTCGTGATATTCCAATGGAGGTGATTCTGGATCAGAAAGATGGAATGAAAAATATTAGTGCAGTTAATCTGGATCATGTGCAGACTGTATCCAAGAATAAAGTCGGGGAACTTATTCTAAAATTGTCAGAGTCCAAAATCGAACAAATCAAAAGCGCCTTACTTTTTGCTTCCGGATTTGATAATTGACATTCCAGAATTACCAAATCATTTTGGCAGGAAAATCGAATAATAACTTCTGCGGAAATTAAGGAAGCGAGGGTGAATCTCCCCCGCTTCCAGTAATTGTGTCAGACACAGGTGGATTTCACTTCAACAAAATCATTTTGCGCGTGCTGATAAATTCACCGGCTTCGATTCGGTAGAAATAAATTCCTGACACTGCCGGACTGCCGGCGTTGTCCGTACCATCCCAAATCACAGAGTGATAACCTGCCTGCTTCATGCCATTTTGCAGCATCTTGATTTCTTGTCCCAGCATATTCATCACCCGGATCGTGCAAAAGGTATCGTGCGGCAACTGGTACTCGATATAGGTTTCGGGATTGAACGGATTGGGATAATTCTGCTCCAGTGCAAATTCCGCAGGTAGCGCGATGGGCTCCGGCTCGCCAGGCTGAAGTTCGGCATTTTCCTTGAGCAATTCGGCATTCGTGTGAATAATCAGCTTATCGATAAGCAGATTTCTGCCCGATGCCCAGGAATCGGATTTATATTCGATCTTGATCCGGTGTACATCTTCAGTGATATCGCTGATAACCGCCGATGTCGACATATTGACTTTATAGATTGTGCTGGCGGCAGTCGAGACAACCGTGGAAGTAACCATTTCATCATCGAACTTGATATTCATTTCCGGCATGATGCCATCCACTTCCTGCCCGCTGGCAATTATTTCGAACTCCAGAACTTCTTTGGTTAAAAACAGATCGTGTGAAACAAACGAGTAGGGACGGTGCAGGACCATATTATCGCCATCCTGATAATTCTTCGGATGCTGATGTCCCATGTTCTCCGCCTCAATGACAAAACTGTTCATCGGCGGCACATCGAACTGGCAGGAAATTTCGACTCTATCGATCAGCAGGTTGCGGTCGCCTTTTCCAGGGCTCCACCAATCATTTAAAAATGACAGACTCAACTGATGCATACCACCGGTAATGAACGCCGAAAATTCATGATCCTGCCATTCGGTATTGCTCACTTCGCATGTTCCGACAAAATCATCGCCTATTCTCACTTTCATCCAGGGTGCTGCATGGTTGCCGATTTCTCCTTTCGCCCGGATTTTAAAATGGAACAGGTAATCCTGCGGAAAATCCACATCCATGTAAATCGGATGATCCGGGTGCTTAATATTCCAGCCATCGGTGCACGGCGAGCCGAATTGTGCAATGCAGCCTTCCATGTCCTCGGCTTCGAGCACAAGCTGCATTTGAACGTTCACCGGCGAAGAGGTCTGTAATTCGCCATAATCTTCGCCGTCATACGGTTCGACAGTGAAATACCACGTGTCGCAGCATACAGTTACATCTCCGGGTACTGTCAGTTGATCGTCGAAACCTGGCTCATGAATGTCATTTCGATACCAGCGAACCTTGGTCCCGGTATCCGAATCGTTGTCAGCATCGTTATATCGATAGCTGGCGACAAGATCGCTGGAACAATCGGGATTCTCCGGATTAATCTTTAATTCAGAAGCAACCGGCGGAGTATTGCAGATGCATACGGAATCCGAATATGCCAGATTGCCGAATTCTTTGCCATCATGCGGCTTCACCGTGAACCGCCAACATTGATGCTTTGCCGTAGCAGCAGCGTCCACGATTAATGAACCGTCGAATGCCGCCTGGTGAATGTTATTTTGATACCATTGGATTTCGCTGCTCCCTTCCGGGTCACCATCCGCATCGTAGTACTCATAACTTCCCACAAGGTCATCTTCCGTCAATGGACAGTGGTCTTCCGGTACAATTTTTAGATTAGAGGCGACCGGAGGCGTATTCACGAAGATATAGGCATATTTCGTTTCTGTCTCCGATCCACCAGGTCCTGATGCTGTTAGTGACACATCGTACGTTCCGGCATACTCATAAATATGCGTGGGATTGGGTTCGCTACTCGTTTCGCCATCCCCAAAAGTCCACAACCGCGACGTAATATCACCAGTCGACATATCGCTGAAATCAACAGTCAGTGGTGGAACACCAGCAACGGGCGTCGCCGTAAAATCGGGAACCGGAGGTGCATAGATGCTGATATCATTGAAAAGCGAGGTGGTGTCATTGAGGGAAAAATCATCGCTGCCGAAGCCGTTTATTGTCACAATCATTCCGATGAAATAATCGCCGCTAGGAATGGAAGCCGGAATGTTCATCGTATAATCCGATGTGTTATAAGCTTCCGCAGTGAATGTCACCCAGTACCAATACCCACCCATCTGATAATCGGCTGTGGTGATGTTTCGATCCGTGGAAAGATAAAAACGAATCCGCACATCCGAGAGGTCGGAGTTGCTCATATTTTCTACAGTGACATTCTCTATTGTGATGCTTTCCCCTAAAACATATGAGGACTTATTTGTCGTAGAATTGATCAAACCGTTAGATGCATAATACGACTCAACACCGATATCATCGATATTGATTATGCTGGATTGGTCATCGTACTGTGCTCTGATCAAATATGCATCAGGCGTGTGAATGCCGCAGCCGTCTTCCACAATATCTGAATAATAGGAGTGCATTACAGATGGATGATCATAATCGTAAGTCTCGGTGTAACTCTGGAGCATATAGCCCCAGCAGTGCCCGAGTTCATGCATATTCACAGGACGGAGCAAAATGACGCTTGAGTTGCCTAACGCGAAATCGGGATCGCTGGTCCAGGTGTAGGAGGAATTCCACATCACGTCGGATTGCGTGATTTCGCCACAGTCAGGGTATTGCCAGGTAATGCACATGGCGATTCCACTGCCCCAGTTGAAGCCATAGACTGAATTGAGATCGGAATCGCTGACAAAGCCACAAAATTCATTCTCAGAGTTATCGCCATAAGTCCCGTCATCAACGCTGAAACGGAAAATGTCCATGTAGTTATTCCAGCTAGCCATACATTGATCGTTAATTGGATAGCTCCACCAGGCAGCATCGACCTGCTCCATTACAATGTGCAAGTCCTGATATCCACAGGCACCCAATGTTCCTCCCATCATACTATTGCTTACAGAAATGTTCGGCGACCCTGCGTCCTTTTGACCGAAGCCCATTGGCACTCTTTGTTCAATTCGGTCCTGACGAAACTTGGAAGTCGGCTTCGAAAGCTGCAGATTTTCCACCTCAAACTTCATTCCATTGCGCCGTATAAACGATCCCTGCCCATCAAACCGCAGCAGCTTGTTTTCCAGCGGTATGTTCATAGCGTCATCTGTAACGAATTCGAGGAAATCTTCGAGCAGAACGGGCGGGCTGATATCATCACGAATCTCCCGGACTGTTGCGCTGGAAGCATTATCGGTTGGAATCGGCACTTCTGCATGCAAATGATCCTGAACAGTAGTTTGAGACTGCGGATATATAGAGCCGTCCGCGATGTGACTGACCTTTTGCCTGCCGAGCGTAATGCCAGTGGCATCTACCCTGATAACCGCTTTTTTACCAGGAGTAATTGGATAGTGCTCGGCAGTGGATTTATCCTTTATGATCTCAAAAATCCCCTGATTGCCGCCGATGACAGGATTCGCATAAGTCTTTCCGTTATCGAGCACAAACAGCAGGTAGCGCCGGTTATTAACAAAATTTGGTGAACCGCTGATAAATACTGATCTGTCTCCCAATTTTCCGCCGGCATACGTAATTTCAACCGATGATTCGGCTGTCTGCACAGCACGATCCGACTTGTGTATCAGATCGATGTCCTCGAAATACACGGTGGTGAAGATCATCGATTTTGACTCGTTTTCGTGGCATTCCTGATTCTTGACAGTTCCAACAAAAATGAGATCCGACGTCTGGGCAATTTCACCCATCGACACATTCAGGTTGACAGCAACTACTTCACTAAAACAAAAGAACAATGTAACAAATGACAAAACAGTTAAAATCCGAATAGTTTTCATTTCAATCTCTCCTTTCTTAAATTAAAATGCTGTGAATTAAATCCTCCTTTCTTTTCACTGAAGCACATCACCTCCCGAAAGAATGAATAGTAAAAAAATATTTTAACTCGTCGGTGCTAGTCTACGCCAGATTTTTATGAAAGAGATGTATTAATGGAATGAGTGTCTAATGTTAATAGACAAAAAGATCTTGCATTTTTCCCGTCGAATTTAGTGCATTGTGGAAAGTTATTGTAAATAGGAATTATTACTGCCTGATACTCACATCCCGTCGAGCCGCAGTAATACTTATTACGATACCGGAAATAACATCGATAAACGAAAATATTGTTAATTTGAGGAAAAGTGAAGTCCCCCCGAATTCCGATGAAAGAAATTCGAATAAAAACGCCGCGAATAGAAAAATTGATAAGACATGTTCCATAATTGAGAGATTTGAAGCATTAGTGGATTTACAAATTTCAAAAAATAGAAACAGCATACCCATTATTAATATTAAATCATGCTTGGTGATATCGAAGGGTTGCCCGGACGGCAATGTTATTGATTTTTTTCTTAATGGCTCATTAAAATAATCTTTTAATATCACTTTTAAAGTATCATGATATATTTCAGCGCTATCGCTGCTATTTTTATAAATTCTAATCTTTTTGTATTCAGCGCTGCTTTTGAAAGTTAAAATGCTTATATTATAAAAAAGAAAAATTACAATTAATGTAGGGATTATTCTAAATAAGCCCATAATTATCCCTCAAAAATTCAATAAAAGAAATTCTGAGATGCTAATCACAGATATTTATCAATATTAAATCATGCGCTGTTCATACAAACTTAAAGAGCAACAATTTGCGCATTAAGATAATATTTAACCAGTTAATTTAATAAACTATTATCAAAATGTCAATGAAAAAATTAACTGATTTTAATTTATGTGTAA
>WJJN01000818.1 GCA_014729735.1 Candidatus Zhuqueibacterota bacterium | reverse complement strand
GCCTGCACATAAGCATCCGCATCAGCAGGTAACTTACGTTGAAAAAGGCGTTTTTGAAGTCGAAATCGATGGCAAATCAGAAATACTGAAACAGGGCGACGGATTCGTTATCCCGGCAAACGCAATGCACGGTGCGAAATGCATCGAAGCCGGCGTGCTGATCGATACATTTTCGCCAATGCGCGAGGATTTTGTTTAAGTAATACGGGATATGTGATTTGGGATACGGGATTCGAGATACGGAGCGTTCCGGAGTGCAGTCGCTTTATCGACTGCAAACGTGAGCCGGAGAACACAGTGTTGCGGAGTACAATTTTTTGTTGATCGCGAGCGCGCAAACATCCCCCTGATCCGCCAGCGGCGGATCTTCCCCCTTCAAAGGGGGATTTTCGGATAACCGACTGAGAGCACTCAGACGTGAGAAGGAAGGCGCTGGAGTGCAGTCGCTTTATCGATTGCTCGTGTGCGAAATGTTGGTCGAGGGGGAAAAAAGGGACATCCCCCTGTGTGCAGCTAATTCCCCCTTTGAAGGGGGACGGTTTTGTCGCAGGCAAAACCAGGGGGATGTTCGAACGTGCTAAAATTAAACATAAAACAGAAAAAGCATAATGAATCAAAAATTCAAATTCATTTTTTTGATACTTTTCATTCTTGCCACAGCCACTAATATTCATGCAGATGAGCCAGGTCTCTCCCATAAATCCATCCCTTCGAATGAAGATCTGCTGCAGAATTTAAAGCCGGATATTGCTGAATTAACTGCTGTTTACAATGCGAAGGATCAGAACGAAGCGCTGAAATTATTGTGCGGTTATCTGAAAGAAAAGGCAGCGGAACGCTACTATTTCAACTGGCAGAATTTTAAACGACGGTTTGAAGAATACGCACAGAATTATCCCGAACAGAAGAAAAAGCATTTCGATCTGGCGGAGGAGCATATGTCGGCTTATCCGCCGGAGACGAACTGGATTTTGCCGTTTGTGAATCTTCATGGCGATGAAGTGACCGCCTACGAGCTACGTCATCTCGCTCGGCAACAGAAATCATTTGATATCGCGCTAAAATTTTATTACACCGGTGAAGACCCTGTTTATTTAAATTATTTTCTGAGACAGGTCGCTGATTTGAACCGCGCATTTGGAGCAGGCGAGTACGACGACGCCGGGAACGGTATTTACGAATATTACCGCGCTGGCAGGCGAATTCATAACTGGCTGTTCTGCCACAATGCCTATCTGGCGAGTGATCAGTACAGGTGGCAGGATCAGTTGCTCGTCATCAGGACGTTGCTGCATCACGGGGCGCAATTGCAGAAGCGGACGGAAAAATTTAAACACGGAAATCATCACACAAAAGGACTCGTTGCGCTGTTCGAGATCGCAACGCAGCTTTCCGATTTTGAGGTGGCAGACTCCTGGGAAAAGCAGGCATTGACGCTGTTGACGATGCATCTCCAAAAAGAAGTGAATTCCGATGGATTCCAGTTCGAGCGGTCGGTTCATTATCACATCGGAGATATTGAAAATTATTTCCGGGTGTATCAACTGGCGCAAATTAATAATGTGGCGCTGCCGGATACCTTTACATTTCAATTCAGAAAATTATTCGACGCACTGGTTCAATTGGCCCAACCGAATAAAAGACTGCCGGTTCTTCAGGATGATACGGATCGCCCGTTTTCCGAGAATAATCTAATCGATGATGCGATGACGATCGGTACCCTGATTTTTGTGGATCCGGTTTTTCGCTATTTCAGCACAGATGACATTCCCGGGGATATTTACTGGCTATTGCCCGAGGATCAATTGAAATTACTGGATGACCTGGAGGAACGGCGACCCGAATTCGGCTCCGTGGCGCTTAAGGAAACAGGCTATTATTGTATGAGAAACGGCTGGACACCGGACAATGAATATATGACCATTTCTGCAGGATTGTCCGCTCGGAAGCCGGATCATCAACACGGCGATATGCTTGGGATCGTTGCCTATGCCAACGGACATGAAATTCTGCCAAATTACCAGGTGCGTTATAAATACCCGGACTATCCATTTTTCAAGAATTCCTGGACAAAAAATGTGGCGCTGGTGGACAGCATTTTACTCGGACAGGGCTGGAAGCCGAACACCGGCGGCTCCGGTTTCGGGAAATGGCGCCACCTGCCAAATCCGGTCGTACTTGACTGGAAAATTGATCCTGAATATGATTATTTCTGCGGCACGCACAATGCGTACGATTCCCTGAATGTGACATATTTCCGGGAGATCATTTTTGTGAAAGATGGCTTCTGGATAATGCGGGATCATTTTGAAGGAGATCGACCGCATCTTTATCAGCAGGTGTGGCAGGGCAAATATAATATAGTCAATCAAAATCACGTGGTTTCGGATTTCGGGGATGGCTCTGGTTTACAGATTATTCAATTGGATAAAAGCAAGTTTGAAATTTCAATTAGCGAATTCAGAGGTAAACGCAATTTTATCTTTGCACAACCAGGACGCGACCAATTCATTTTTACAACGCTGCTTTATCCGTATTCTAATAATGGAAAAGCTGTTATCGGAAATGATGTGGCATTTTCCGATTGGCATGTCATCCGCAACCCGGCTGGGGAGTCGATTGACATTGATGGCGTGTCAACGAATGCAGTGTTAATTTTGTATTCGAAAGATAAAAAGATGGTACTGATGGAAGCAACCGAATTCAATCAGCAAAATGAATTGAATAAGTTTGATAAGAGCAGCTTAATATTGGTGCATGAAAATGGTTCGTGGAATATCACCGGTCAGTTTATGCAGCCGGAAAGAGATTAAAGGGAAATTTATGATTTACAGAATATTTATTTTAATATTGGTATTGATAACAGTGCCGGGATTGGCGCAGTATCCCGGTTTGTATTACGAAGATGGCACACCGCACCCGGTTCATACACCGAATCCGGTGACCGGCAGCACGCTGAATGTGCTGGATTTCGGCGCCGATCCGGCAGATAATGAAAATGACGACCGTCCCGCAATCGAAGACGCACTCGAGGCAGCGAACTATGGCGATGAAATCTATTTTCCCAACGGGACTTACAATCTCATGTCCGGTTCGGATAGAGATGACAACGCAAACTTGATCATGAAAAACGGCGTCAATCTGCGCGGGGAAAGCCGGCAAGGCACAATCCTTATTACCGGATTTGATGATCCTACAATGTCAACCCGTGTACTAAAGTTGAGGGAACATCATGATATTGTGATTTCAAATATGACGATAACATCTGTATTTAACGGTCAATATTCCACGGATACGCGTAACAACAATCCTGATGCCGGTGGTCCAAGATATGCTATCAGTATCCAAGATAATAACGGATATGCTTCTTATAATATTACTATTGATAATGTTGTCGCAGAAAAATTTAAAAAACACGGTGTTCGATTGAGTAATAGCCATGATGTGGTTGTTAAAAATTCCATTTTTAGAAATGCAACCGACGTTGGCGGCGGCGGTGCCGGCTACGGAGTGTCGATTCAGGGTGACAGCGAATTTGATAATGAATCGAAGTTCAATGTGGTGGAAGGGTGTCAGTTTCTTGGACCTTATATTCGCCACGGCGTACTGTTGCAATATGCCACCCATAACAATGCGGTTCGAAATAATGTGCTGATCGATAACCGGCTGGATGCAATCGATCTGCACGGCGAGGATGAATATTTAAATGAAATCTATAAAAATGAAGTGCGGGATGTGAGAACCGGCGCCGGAGTGGGTGTCGGAAATACCGGTTCAACGCACGACGCATCGGGACCATTTAATTATATTCATCATAATACCATGATTAATTGCCGGGAAGGCGTGAAAGTCTATCTGGGCTCGCCGGATACACGAATTGAAAACAACATCATCAAAAACAGCACAGTCCCGAATGGAAAGGGAGTGCTTATTCTCAACGGACCGCGAACGATCATTCGCGGCAACCAGATTTTTGAAAATACCGGCTCATCATTTACCGGAATTTATCTGAACTATGATGGCGGAACCAACGGCGTCGGAAAGGGCGATCCCGAAGACATCTGGATTACCGAAAATGACATCTATCAAAATGACTATGGAATTCGGATTTATAACGGAATACGGATCGTTGTTGAAAATAATAATATTTACGATAATCGCAATCAGGATTTTTACAGCTCGGTTCCGACGGATGTTTATAAACGACTGTTCACACGAACTGCCGGCGATGGCAGCGTGGAGACCGAGTCGGGTGGAGTCAGTTTTGTGAAGGACAGCAAAATTATCGTTCATGCGAAACGGGGAGCGAACTGGCAATTCAGCCACTGGGAAGGTGATTTAAGCGGTTCGAATGAAACCGATTCGCTGATCATGGATTCGAGCAAGGAGATCGTCGCTGTATTTGAGCCAAAACCTGGTGCAGACGAAACCGAGCTGACATTACGCACTATGGGCAGCGGGGAAGTTCGTGTCGAACCGCCGGGGGGAGTTTACGAACGGGGCGCGGTAGTCACGCTGATCGCGGACCCGGATTCAGGCTGGATATTTTCCGGCTGGGCTGGCGATTTGAATAGCGCATCGGCAGTCGACAGCATTATTATGGATAGCGATAAATCCGTGACCGCGTATTTTGAGCCGCCGCAAAATTACCAGTTAACTGCATGGATCATGGGTTCGGGGCAGGTGCTGTTCGATCCGCCGGGAGGGAGTTATGCTCCTGGAACGGTAGTTACGCTCACTGCGGTTCCGGACGAAGGCTGGGAATTCAGCCACTGGCAGGGTGCGTTAACAGGATCGAATAATCCGGATAGCGTGGTCATTGCCGGAGATATGATTTTCATCGCGCAATTCATTGAATCGACTTCAGTGCAGGAAATAACAAACAAACCGCTCCAATACCGCCTCGATCAAAATTATCCCAACCCGTTCAATGCGTCGACGATGATAATATATTCACTGCGGGAGCCAACGTTTGTTTCGCTGACGATTCACAATTTGAAAGGAGAATTGGTGCGGGAGCTTGTAAGCAATCATCAGGATGAGGGGGAATACAACGTTCTGTGGAATGGGAGAGATGATTCTGAGCGATTCGTTCCAAGCGGGATGTTTATTTATAAATTGCGGGTTGATGGATTTTCTTTTTCGCGCAAGTTATTGTTGTTGAAATGAGACTTTCTAAATCACAAT
>WJJN01000186.1 GCA_014729735.1 Candidatus Zhuqueibacterota bacterium | reverse complement strand
TGTATCCATTATCGATGTCATTAATGACTCTGTTACTCATACTGTCGATGTGCCGACAAATGCCCAGGAATTTGCAGTCGATCCAATTGGCAGAATTCATGTGATGTGTACCGGAGATTATATGACTGTTTCCGGGCAGGTCGCGATCATTGATTTGTACACAGGACCGATGTGGGATACTCCGGCAGTGGTGGATACCCTCGATCTCGGATGGATTGAAGCGGGATCAACGACATTTACACCGGGTGACCTCGTGATAACAACCGGTGGAAAGGGATATTGTGTCGCATGGGGCGATGGGACAAACGGATTCTTGTGCTCTTACGATGTATTTCAGGATTCCGTGCTGCGGTCAGCAGATGATCCCATTCAGGTCGGTCCGAATGTTTCTCAATTGCTCTTTGATGCCAAAGAAAATGCGCTGTGGATTCCGTATATGACAATGTGGGGCGGCGATGGTTTCGTACAGAAATTTGACGTTCAATTGGATTCCGTGGTCTGGGTCTCTGATGTTCTGGGAAATGGCACAAAAGGTCTGACAATCCTGGAGCCGATCTATGATTCCGATCCCGGCGCAGATGCTGTCGTGTCATTTATGCCAGGTATCGGAGCGGGTTTTGGGCAAAATTATTTTCCGGATAATGTTCTCGGTATGCCAGATCCGGACCCGGCTGTTGATGAGTATAATTCGTCTTCAAAGCCACAGGAAATTCTTTCATTGGGGCATGGCGGCGAAATCATTCTCGAATTCACTGATAATTACATTTACGATGGCGAGGGCGTTGATTTTACCGTCTTTGAAAATCCGTTCATCAGTTTCATGACCGGAGAACCATTTATCGAAGCAGGTATCGTGGCAGTGAGTATGGATGGTGAGGAGTTTGTGGAATTTCCGTATGATACAAGCACCTGGGGTGGACTCGCCGGCGTTTCACCAACAAAGGACACGCAAAATCCCACTGATCCGGCGTTGTCGGGCGGAGACCAGTTCGATCTTGCTGATTTGGGTTTATCTTATGCAAAATATGTCAAAATAACCGATCTTGGCGATATCAAATTAGAAGGCGATTGGAATGGTGATTTTGACCTGGATGCTGTCGTCGCAGTGAACAGTAAAATCGGTGAGCCGTCTGCTGTTGCGTATAAAGAAACACATCATCCCCTTGAATTTCAATTGTCTCAAAACTACCCCAATCCGTTCAATCCCACGACAAATATTTCTTTTTCTGTGGATCGCTCTCGGCATGTTGAGCTGAAAATTTTCAACGCCATGGGTCAGGAAATTACAACTCTCGCTAATGGAATGAAATCTCAGGGTACCCATCAGGTAAAATGGGATGGTCGCGATTATAACGGAAACCTGGTGACGAGCGGAATTTATCTGTATCGCCTGAAAAGCGGCAGTAGTACCCAAACACGCAAGATGACATACATGAAGTAGTTACCGGTTCAAACAAACGGCAGATGATGGCGTGAAAGTGTCATCGCCTGCATAGTGCCCCGGGTGATTTGGCACATGCGGGCATCAAAAAAACTACTTGACAAAGTCCATTGAAATTTCTATATTTCAACTGGATTTAGGTGCACCTAAAAATGAGAGAGTTCGTGAAAGTGAATGAAGCGATAGAAGATTATCTGAAGACGATTTACAATATACAGGATGAACATGGTAAAGTATCGACAACCATGCTTGCCAAACAGATGAATATTGCTCCTTCCTCTGCAACGGGAATGATAAAAAAGTTGGCGAGATTAAATCTTGTTACTTATGAGCCATATAGGGGAATTCAGTTAACTTCTCACGGACGAAAGGTTGCTCTTGAGGTTTTGAGGCACCATCGCCTGATCGAGCTCTATCTCGTGGAAGCCCTGGGAATGCGCTGGGATGAAGTGCATCATGAAGCTGAAAAGCTGGAACATGTGATCTCGAAAAGTTTAATCGAAAGGATCGATTCTTATCTGGGACACCCTGCTGTGGACCCGCACGGTGCGCCAATTCCGGATCGTCATGGAAAAGTAGAAAGCACACCTGGCGTTAAGTTGGCTGATTTAAAAAGCGGGCAATGTGGTGTGGTTTCAGAAGTAAACGATCGCGATTCTGAAATGCTCCGTTATCTTGCGGAGTTGGGAATTTTTCCTAATGCCCGGATAAAAGTGCTGAATATTGCTCCATTCCAGGGTCCGATGTCAATCAGCATTGAAGGGGAGGAGCGGCTAATTTGGATTGAACTGGCGAAATCCATTTTTGTTAAACTACTCCCGGAAAATACCGAAGGCTGCCGGGATAATCAGCAAAAAAATAAAAATGTTTCCGATAACTTATAGGGAGAGTGAGATGCATCTCATCACCGGATTTATCCTTGCAAGTTTATTTGGTAAAAAGAAAAAGCGTAATATACCGCCTCTTCTGAGGCTTCGTTATCCGATTCAGACAAAGCACTTGATGAAAGGCAGGGTTCGATTTCAAATCGATATGTTGAAAGGGAACAAAAAAAGTCAGCAATATTTACTGGAACAATTACCCCGTGTTCAGGGTGTTACATCGATACAGGTAAATATAATAACCGGAAGCGTGCTGATTCTTTACGATGAAAAAGAGATGCAGCCAGAGTTGCTATATACTGTATTAATTCGGCTATTGGGTCTGGAAGATGAATTGGAAAAAGTACCGGAGCCTGTTATTTTGCGGGAAATTCGATTGATTGGCAAATCTCTGAATCGGGCGATGTTCGAGCGAACCGCCGGAATTATCGATCTACAGACCGCAATTCCAATTGTTTTGGGAATATTCGGTATCCGCAAAATCATGAGCCAGAAAATGCTGGCATTTCCCACCGGATTCACGATGCTGTGGTGGGCATATCAATCGCTATTTCGCGGGAAGCGATAGAATTGTGCTTAAATTCAGGGAAATGATCGTATCTCAACTACTGCGTCCGCAGGTCATTCATCAACTGCCGGGCAGATTGCGCATTCATATACCAGGTGTGCGGTATATTCCGAAGAAATTGGATGGCGACGTCGATCAATTTATCGATAAATTAAAATTTGCAAACGGCGTACGTTCTGTGGACGTGAATCTCATCAGCGGCAATGTGCTGATTTACTATGACAAGGCACTGATTGATGAAACGTCAGTGATAAACTGGATTTCGAAATTATATCATTGTATTATTGATTTTGACAAAAAAATATCAACGCTTTCAATGAAGCAACAAAAGATTTTGATACGGCATTTATCGAAATATTTCAACAATTTGGACACGAATAGTATTAATTTGGAACAAGAGGAGATTATTCCTGTAGATGTTTGGAAAAAAGCGAATGCCGCTAATGGCATGCGAGATAATACATAACCTTCCCGGCAGGGTGCGGATAACATGTCGGGCGTTACATTATTTGAAAGATCAGCAAGAAGAACTTCGGGAACGAATCGAAAATAGTGAGTACGTAACATCCGCGCGAGTTAGCATTATCACTGCAAATGTACTGGTTCATTTTGATGAAAAAAATACAAGTACCGAGCTGGTTCGGGAACTGGTAGAGACTGTCATCGGTTCATTCTCATTAATTGCTTATAAAGCCGAGCGCAAAAAATTGATGCAATCCACTGTGAATGAGCGACGATTGCAGCAAGAACCCATTTCAGAAATGCTGACCCGGGTTGCAGTAACAACTGGTTCGTTGTTATTTGCATTCTTGAAGGGGAGTAGCCCACCTTCAACCTCGATCATGCGACGATTTACAACAATGCCCGCGTTAACGAGCTTATCATTAGGAATGCCCATTTTTAAAAGCGGGCTTAATTCACTCCGAAAAAGTTTTCGCCCGAACGCAGATACATTGAGCTCCGCTGCAATATTAGCGAGCCTGTTGGCGGGTCGGGATGTATCGGCATTGACAGTCATCTGGCTGGCGGATATTGCCGAATTGCTCACAGCTTATACAATGGAACGCACCCGCAGGGCGATTCGGGAAATGCTTTCGATTGGTGAAGAATTTGTCTGGAGAATAAACGACGACAGCTCGGAAGAAAAAGTCGCGCTGGATCAGCTTCAACCGAATGATCGCATCATGGTACCAACCGGTGAAAAAATAAGCGTTGATGGCAGGGTTGAATCCGGGGATGCCGCGGTAGATCAGTCGTCGATCACCGGCGAATATATGCCTGTGCGCAAAGCGAAAAATGATTCCGTCTTTGCCGGTACTGTTGTAAAAAGCGGACGTCTGGTGATCCGCGCAGAAAAAGTCGGCGATGAAACAGCCGTCGCGCGCATCATCCACATGGTGGAGGAAGCATCATATCGCAAGGCTGATATTCAGGCGACCGCGGATCGCTTTTCAGCGAATTTCATTCCTCTGAATTTTGCGCTGTCCGCTATTGTGTTCCTTGTTACAAAAAGCGCTACCCGGGCGCTGAATATGCTGATTATCGATTATTCCTGCGGCGTCCGGCTATCCACGGCAACAGCACTATCGGCTGCCATCGGAAGCAGTGCCAGAAACGGCATTC
>WJJN01000817.1 GCA_014729735.1 Candidatus Zhuqueibacterota bacterium | reverse complement strand
GATGGTATGGAAGGAGAAGATCCTAATGATTTTTGGGATATCAATGGTAATGGCAAGCGTGATTTTGGTGAACCCGTAAGTAACGATGATTGGGCTTATAGCCAATCCTATTATCAACAGAGCAATGGAACAGAAGGCAATGAAAATAATGTGAACGGTCGTATTCCCGACACAGAAGACATAAACGGAAATGGTTCTCTCGATCAAATCAATAACTATTTTCAATATTCTTTTTCCCTGGATAAAAGCCATCCTGATTCTACTAAATATGTTAAAGGTGCTAATGACGAGAATAGATGGTATCTTTACCGACTTCCGTTAGCCGAGCCGGACACGGTTGTCGGGGCACCCGATATGACCCGGCTGGAATTTGCAAGAATCTGGATCGATGAAGTTCCGGCGCAGACTCAGATTAGTATCGCCGAAATCAATCTGGTTGGCAATGACTGGAAAGAAAAAGGTACTGCCAGCGTTCGTGATTCGATTATTGTTTCTTATGATGAAACTGATGATAAAACCGTGATCGCAACGATTATCAATACGCATGATAATGCGGAAGAATACGATCCGCCGCCGGGTGTCAGCGGCGTTCGTGACCGGATTACCCGTGTCGAGGCGAAGGAACAGTCACTGGTGATACGTGTTAATGGGCTGGAGTCGCAGGAACAGGGCATTCTACAGAAGACATTCTATCAAGCGGAAGATTACATTCGTTACCGGAAGATGAAAATGTTCATTCACGGCGGAAATGAATTGGGAACGCAATTTCCGGAACTTGGTGGTGAGCCTAGTGTAATTCTCTTTCTCAGGTTGGGCGCTAATGAGCAAAATTACTATGAAATCCGTCAACCGGTGTATCAGGGATGGGAAGGCAATAATATGGAGGTGGATTTAGCCGAATTGACCAATCTCAAACTGAATCCGGATACGACATATTTTGTGAATAACCAGGAAGTCCGCGAGCGGGAATTCGATCAATATCGGATGTGGCGAATCGTGGGCGATCCATCGCTGACAAATGTGAAGCAGCTCGTGCTTGGTGTTGAAAATATATCTGAAAATGATTTTAGCGGAGAACTTTGGGTCAATGAGCTGCGTCTGTCCGAGGTATTCAAAGACAAGGGCATCGCGATGCGCGCGCGGGTGGATTTGAAAGTCGCTGACCTGTTTAACGTAAATGCGGAAATTGACCGCCAGGATGCGGATTTCCACAATATCAACAATCGTTTCGGAAGTGGTGATAATCGGGTGAGCTATAACATCAATTCCGGATTTCAACTGCATAAATTTTTCCCCCGCTCATGGGGATTGTCGCTGCCGATTAGTTTCAATTATAAAACAAGCAGATCGACCCCTAAATATGTTTCGGGAAGTGATATTCTCGTCACAGACTCAACACCGGACACGACGCTTGAAAAAATCCGCCGGCAGAGCGAGAGTTACGGTTATGGTGTCTCGTTCCGTAAGACGACGAAATCAAATAACTTTTTTATCAAACATACGCTTGATAATTTCAGCGTTTCCTTTAACGGCGCCCAGTCTTCATCCAGTGATTCGCGGACTGAAAAGCAGACCCGTGAGACGTATTCCGGAAGCGTGAGCTATAATCTCAATTTCGATACCAAAGCATATTTCAGACCTTTTTTCTGGCTGGATCAAATCCCAGTGGCGAAAAAACTGGGTGAGTTGAAATATTATTATTGGCCTACAGGGCTGGATTTGAAAGCGTCCGGAACGCAGACAAAATCGTATTCACTGACAAGAACCGGGCTGGAAAACAGTAGCCGTCCGTTCACGATCAGCCGCTCGGCACAGACCGGCTATCGACCGCTGAAGGACCTGTCATTCGATTTTTCACGGTCACACAAAAGCGATATGACGCAGATTGCCAGTCCGAAAGAAGAGCTACTCAAAGGAAAGTTTGGCGAATTAACCAGCATGGATCAAAATGCCAGCGCCAAATTCAATCCGAAAATATTTAGTTGGTTAACAACCAATTTTTCGTACAGCTCGAATTTCCAATGGTCGAACAATTTGCAGTTGAAGAGCACCGGCACCGGAAGAAGTGCTTCAAACAGCGGAAATATCTCTGGCAATTTTACGTTCGATCCGGATAAGTTAATCAAATCGATTATCGGTTCGGATAAAAAAAGCAGTTCGAGACGCCAGCCGGGAGACGAAGATGAACAGGAAGAGAAAAAGAAAAAAATAAATCTGCTGTATCCCTTTAAGCTACTCTTTTCAGGCGTGGATTTTATCACCAGGAATATTCAACCGATCAGTATTAATTACAGCCAGCGGGATAATAAAAGTTATTCAGCCCTGGAAGAAGGAATGCCGTCCTGGGACTTCATGTTGGGATTCGATGATTCTACCGGAGTCGGACTCGTGCAGGATGTCGGAACGAATCGAAATTCATTCCGAAATTCACAAACGCTATCACTGCAATCCGGGTTTAAAATCAGTCGCAATATCGACGTTACCCTCAGATTTTCCAGCGATAATTCCCGGAATCAAACGACCCAGATTACCGGAGATCAGTCTTTTTCCGCATATAAATTGTCCGAAGATCAGGAGCCGATTCCATTTCCGGAATGGTCTGTACGATGGACAGGTGTTGAAAAGCTACCATTCCTGAAAGACCTAATGAAACGTGTGAGCTTTGATCATAGTTTTACAGGCAAATCTACTGAAGCGTGGCAGAACGCGGAAAGCAATATTACCCGCAAGTCATATAACGCCAGCTTTCGACCGCTATTGGGGATGAATATCACGTTTCAGAACGATATCTCAGCGACGGTTCGATACAATTTGAGCAACAGTTTCGACGAAAACGTCCGCGGCGGTAGCGGCGGAACGCGTTCCACAAATTCAGATTTTTCGATTCAGGCAAAATATGCGAAAAGCGGTGGATTCAGGATCCCGATTCCGGTATGGCCCTTTAAAAATAAAGAAATCAAAAATGATATGGATTTCTCGTTCTCATTCAATATGAGTTCCAATGTAGACGAACAAAATGTGCAGGGCGGCAAATGGGAAGAAATGAACAAAACAGCCAAATGGTCGTTAAAACCGCAATTGACATATCGCTTCAGCACGAATGTGAGCGGTGGTATTCATTTTGAATATGGCAAAAATGAAAGCAAACGAATGGGGAAAACCTCGTATCAGGATTTTGGCTTGAATGTCAGGATCGATATCAGAGGTCGATAGACCAAATGCTTAAGTATCTGGTGACATTGGCATATATTGCAGTTTTCGTTAATTCCGTTTTCGGACAAAAAATGCCGCACTTCGACGCCGAAAATGCATTCGCATATCTGAAAACACAATGTGATTTCGGACCGCGATATCCAGGTTCAGCCGGGCATCGGGAATGTTTAAAGTATTTAATCGATGAATTCGAAAAATATACCGGTCATGTGCGTCAGCAGAATTTTTCATATCCAATGCTAAATGATCAGCAACCGGTGACGATGACTAATATCATTGCCAGCTTTTATCCGGATTTAACGGCGAGGATCATGTTATGCGCACACTGGGACACGCGACCATGGGCGGATCGCGATCCGAATCCGGAGAACCGTTCCAAGCCGGTTCCCGGAGCGCACGATGGTGCGTCCGGAGTGGCGGTGCTTCTTGAGCTGTCACGAATACTATCTGAAAATGTACCTCCGGTGGGTGTCGATATCATCCTTTTTGATGGTGAGGATTTCGGAAGCTATGGTAATGAAAATAGCTGGGCAATCGGCTCCCGGGAATTTGCTGGAAAGCAGGCACATCTTTTTGAACCCCTGTATGCAGTGTTATTGGATATGATCGGCGACAGAGATCAACAGATTTACATGGAGCAGATTTCGTTTCGCTATGCTCCGCAAATCACAAATAAGATCTGGCAAACAGCGGCATCCCTCGGAATTACGGAATTCATCCCCGAACCTCGCTACGAGATAATGGATGACCATGTGCGGCTTTTAAACGCCGGGATACCATGTGTGAATATCATCGACTTTGATTATAAGTACTGGCACACGGTCGAGGATACGCCGGACAAATGCAGCGCAGCGAGCCTCGAAAACGTGGGAACAGTTTTGCTGCCGTTGATTTATGAAAATGAAGACTTGCGATAGAAAAGGAGTAATGAATAATGAGCTTATTCGAAATAGTGGCAAAGGGTGGATTCATGATAATTCCGATTTTGATCTGTTCCATCCTGTCCATTGCAATTCTTGTGGAGCGATTGCTGGCATTGCGAAAAATGGAAATAAACGCCCGTACATTTATCATGAAAATCCGGGGTATGGTTTTTAATAACCGGATAACAGAGGCAATTATGCTTTGCAAGAAAACACCGGGACCGGTGGCAAAGATTACGAAAGCCGCGCTGGAAAAGCACGAGCGCCCGCGCATCGAAATCAAAGAGGCAGTGGAAAGCGCCGGAAAAGTCGAGATTTTCAATCTTGAAAAAAATCTCGGCGTGCTGGGAACCATCGCTGCTATTGCGCCGCTGCTTGGATTTCTGGGCACAGTTACCGGAATGATCAAGGCGTTTATGCGGATCCAATCGCTGGGAGGAAATGTGGATGCCAATGTACTTGCCGGCGGTATCTGGGAAGCGCTGGTGACAACTGCTGCCGGATTAGCGGTAGGTATTCCGACGATTATTTTTTATAACTGGCTGCAGACCAAAGTGGAAAAATTTGTATTCGAAATGGAGGACAGCTCGGTGACAATCGTGGATATGATTATTGAAAAAGGAGAACGATAATCATGGAAACCAGGCGAAAAAAAATAATTATGTTTTCGGCAATTTCGCTGACAGACATCGTGCTGCTGCTGCTGATATTTTTCCTGTTGTCGTCGTCATTTATCGTGCAGCCGGGAATTAAAGTAACACTGCCGAAAGCAGTATCTGCTGATGTGGATTCCAGCGATCGGATTTTTGTTACTGTCACTGAAAATCAGGTGATTTATTTAAATCAAAAACAGGTGCTGAAGAGTGAGCTGGGAGTCGAATTGCGGGAATTGCTGTCGGAAAAACCGGAACGATTAGTAGTAATTCAGGCAGACAAGGACATCTCACTAGAAAACACGATCGAAGTAATAGATATCGCCAAATTAGCCGGCGCCGAACGATTTATGATTGCCACAAAGAAAGGAATATTATAAATAAATCGTCGTATGAAATTAGCACATTCAAACATACAACGCGGATTTTTATTATCGATTGTAATCCATTTATGTGTACTGGTTTTATTTATCGCAGTACGTTTTAACCGAATCATCGAGATCCCTGAATTCGTGGAAATCCGTTTTGAACGCGGCTCCGGTGCACTTAATCCGGCGGTGGAGCAGATGCCTGTGGAACGCACTGCGAGAAACGAATTCGATTTGCCGGTTAAGCGGGATGTGCGATTGCAGGAAGATCAAATTATAGATTTTAATGATAAGGAAAAATTTGTGCCCTCTGAAGAAGTGAATATCGTTAATGAGCAATCAGATGAAAAGACATTGCCTGAATTGAAATCTGCTGAAGCTGTTTCCGAAAAGGAAGTGGCAGACATCACGATGGACCAAAAAATTGTGCCGGATATCAGGGCAATTCCGGGAACGGCAGGAGATTCTCCGTATCAAATCGAGGGCAAAGCTGCGAAACGCACTATTTTGACCAGGGTGATTCCGCAGTATCCGGAAAACGTACAACAGGAAGCAGTGATCAAAATTCGTTTTTCAGTGCTTCCGAACGGACTGGTAGGTGAAATGATTCCGGTCCTGAAGAGCAATGACATGTTGGAAAGAATTACTTTAGATGCCTTTAAACAATGGCGGTTCAATCCTCTTCCCCCTGATGTTGAGCAGATTCCTGAGTATGGAACGATAACATTTAAGTACTTATTGCAATAAACCATTGTATTTCTATAAACCTACCATATTAATTATAAATAACAAATTAGAATTTTTTGCTTGACATTTATTTTAATTTTTGTTATACTAAATCACTATACTGTTTTGTTATTCGATTAGTTAGATCAATTTAACATTGCGTATTTTTAAATCATTTCAACTATCGGGTAAGATGATCCGAATAGTTGTCCTCATTCACTTTATAGGAGGTCGTTATGCGCGTAATGAGATTAGTTACTTTTTTAGGCGTAGCAACCTTGCTTTTATTTCTGGTCTCAAATTTAGTTTTTGCAGGAGTTACCGGTAAGATCACCGGTAATGTAATCGATAAAGAGACCGGAGAAGCCTTACCCGGGGCAAATGTCATTGTTGAGGGAACGATGATGGGCTCCGCTGCCGACATCGAAGGGAATTATACGATCCTGAACGTACCACCGGGGAATTACACCCTCGTTGCTTCGATGATCGGATATACACCTGTCAAAATAAAAGATGTTCGGGTTAATATCGACTTGACAACGACAGTCGATTTTGAATTAAGTTCAGAAGTCCTGGAAGGAGATGTGGTTACGGTTGTAGCTGATCGACCACTCATCCAGAAAGATGTGACTGCTTCGACGAAAATTGCTTCTCAGGAACAGATTCAGGCGATACCGGTCGCTACGGTGCAGGGTGCTCTGGCTGTTGCACCGGGTGCAACAAGTTCAGGACGCAACATGCACATGCGCGGCGGGCGCGCCGGTGAAATTCAATACGTCGTTGATGGTATCAGCGTGGAAGACGTGATAACAGGTAGTTATGCACTCAACGTCGGCAGGGAGGCTGTCGCTGAAATGCAGTTGATTTCCGGTGGCTTTAACGCCGAATACGGAAATGCTCAATCCGGGATTGTTTTATTAACAACCCGTGACGGGCAACGCGATGAATACCGCGGCAAAGTGCTCTATAAAACAGATGACTTCGGTGGAAGCGGTTTGGGTGAAAATTCCGAAAACTATGATCTGATCGAGCTAAGTCTTGGCGGTCCTGAACCGATTACGACCTATTTACTGCCGCAATTGGGATTAAAAATTCCAGGTCAGATGACATTCTTCTTGCAAGGCGATGAAACAATGGATGACGCGCGCGGGGATGTCCGCTATTTGACATCTGATACGTATAAAAATCCGACCCTTATTAATGACTGGTTCGGTTTGGGAGGAAAAAGGGATGCTGTCACGAATACATCAAATTTCAAATTGACTTATAATATCTCCCCGAACCACAAACTAGCCTTTGGCTTTCGCGGATCGAATGAGAAGATAAATGCTCACACATTCAGCCGCATCTATAATAACCCGGCAGGTGAAAATGAATTCGCAAGTCTGAGAGGACTTGTGCAATATGGTCAGAGCCTGGGACTGGATGACGGCATAGATAATGACGGCGATGGTCGCATTGACGAGGAAGTGTTCGATGGCATAGATAATGATGGCGATGGCGTGATTGATGAATACGATGCCAAATTTGTCGATCCTGCCAGCGTCGGTGTGATTCAGGGAACGTTACAAGGCTGGGATTTCGCCTGGGGCGTTGATACCGATAATGATGGCAGAATCGACGAGGAAGCTGTTAACGGCATCGATGATGACGGCGACGGCAGAATCGATGAAGACACCATGGCACCTTACAGCGTCAATGGATTCGATACGTACCGCCGTTATGACCGGAATAACACGATGTTCAACGTCAACTGGACACATACTTTGAGCAGCAAAACATTTTACGAATTTCGTTTGAGCCGGTTTAAAAGCGATCGTCCGATTTTGCCGAGAAAAGGAATTAAAAGAAATACTGCCGGTGATATCGACGAGTTAGAACAATGGGTCGCTGATTATGAAGTTGCTCAGGCTGAAATTGATAGAATTCGCGCTGAGCGTGAGAGAGAAATCGAGGAAAATGGGTCTTCTGATATCGTTGTTCCGGAAATTAGAAGCCTGATCGAACCCGGCTGGGCATTCGGTTATCCTTCGGAACCATATGATGATATCAACGAAGACGGACGGTATACACCGGATGAAGATACTTTTGAAGACTGGAATGGCAACGGATTATGGGATCATAACAATCCACAGGGATTAACGCTATGGTTCGAAGGTGAAAATCATCCGTTGCGCGGCTATCGCTATCAGGATTACACGCAATTGTTCTGGCGATGGAGACAAATTGTTTACACTGCTAAATTTGATCTCACCAGCCAGGTGAATCGAAACCATCAATTCAAATCAGGTTTCGAAGCGAATTATTATGACCTGTACAATAATTTACGGCAATACCTGACTCCTTATAACGGAAGTGGTTTGTTTCCGAATTTTTATCATACGTACTCGCACGCAGTCGCAGCTTACGTACAGGATAAAATGGAGTTTAAGAGCGCAATCGTGAACCTCGGATTGCGATTTGAATACTTCAATCCGGGTGAGCAGGTGAAAGAAGAAAAAACCGACAATCCCAATAT
>WJJN01000185.1 GCA_014729735.1 Candidatus Zhuqueibacterota bacterium | reverse complement strand
CGGAAAAATTCATTGAAATCGATATTGAATAATATTTGCTTGACATTAAAGCCATAATTTGCTATTTTAACAAATATTAAGCGATGATCGATCACATTCCGGTACCGATTAAGTGAAATTACCTCTAACGTTTCCTGACCTGATTCAATAGAATAATATCTCATTCGATACCTGCCATTACCGATCTTTATTATTGATCTTTTCCATAGTACAAAGATTCATTAAAATAAGGAGGTGCGGTATGCATTCCAATCGACTGATTCGAATAATTCTTTGGCAAATGTGTATCTGGTTGATTTTCACAATACCAGCGCAAAGTCAGCCGCTCGTTTATGTCTCATCCGGAGAGCGGACGCAGAATAAATATCCCTTCGCGGGCGGCACATCGTGTTGCGGGTGCGTTGTAAAACATTATGGCACGCTTCCTTCCGATTTTCCCAACAGCAAAGTAAGCGCGGTTACTTTTTATCTGCGTACGAGTCGCAGCAACAGTTATTACAAAAGTATCCGGAACGGACCCAATGCGCTGAAGCTTGTATTGGATAATCGCGAAGCAATCGCAACCAGTACGCAACTGGCTGCCGAGTCCATGAATCCTGTGAAGCACAAATGGTATCTGCGGTTCGCCTTTGATCCGCCTGTCGATGTTGCACCGGGCACCAAATGGGAACTGCTCGACGGCGACAATAATATTTATAGCGCCGTGTGGGTGCATTCCAGTGATAACGGCGATCCGGCAGGACTTCCCGGGATCGATGAGCAGACTAATTGCCAGTACAGGCACAAGGTCAATGCCCGTTATTCCGTGCGCTTCGATTTTGTCGGGGATCAGCCGGATCTGAAATCCGGCAACATGATCGGCAAACCTGTTGTAAAAGGGAAGAGAAGGGCGGACGTTTTGAAAACCGCGGTAGTTGAATTCGAAGAACGGGGCAATCTCGAAATAAAAGATGCCGGCGCTATCGTGGCAGAATGGATGACAACCGCGCTGAACAAAACCGGTGCCTTCGAAGTCTATGAGCGGCTGTCCATGCAAAAGCTGCTGGAAGAGCACGAAATCGGACAGAGCGGATTGATGGATGAGGAAACCATCGCCCGGATCGGCAAAATGCGCGGGGTACAGGCGATCATTACAGGTTCTGTGATCAAATTCGGAAATATCGTGTCGGTTACTGCCAAACTGATCGACACGGAAACAGCCCAGATTATCGATTCCGCGGACATCAAAGTCAGTGACATAAATGCGGTCTCCAATCAGATCGATAAGCTGGCACTGGAGCTTGCCCACGAGTAGCCTCTTATGTGCGATGCACTTTGAAAGTGCGTCGCACATTTACATCCCCATAAAAACGCACAGGCTTTTTGATTTTTTAACTTGACATTGAATCCAAATTTTACTATAATTGACTAAATTGTAAAAAAATAGAATCGCAAGTAAAATGAAGGAGCAAAGGTGGATCAGGAAGCCAAAACCCAAACCTACGTGGCAAATGAAATTGTTGAAAGGCGTGATTTGGCGCCTTCTTTAATATTGTTCAGACTACACACACCTGAAATTGCACACAGAGTAAAAGCAGGACAGTTTGTCGTTTTGCGCGGAGATGAACGCGCAGAACGAATTCCTCTCACAGTGGCGGATTACGACCCGGATGCCGGATTGATTACGGTGATCTTCCAGGAGGTCGGAGCTTCGACAAGAAAACTGGGGATGTTCAAAGAGGGAGATGTGATTCTTGATGTTGTGGGACCTTTGGGACAGACAAGCGAGATCGAAAATTTCGGGACGGTTGTCTGTGTTGGTGGTGGCGTTGGCGTCGCACCGGTATATCCCATTGCAAAAGCGCTGCATAAAGCGGGAAACAAAGTGATCTCGATTATCGGCGCCAGGACAAAAGAGCTGTTGATTCTGGAACAGGAGATGGACGAAATCAGCGATCAGATTTTCGTGACAACTGACGATGGGTCTTACGGACACCATGGTTTCGTCACCGATGTTCTAAAGCAACTAATGGACGATGATTCTGTGAAGATCGATCGTGTTGTCGCTGTGGGACCGGTGATCATGATGAAAGCGGTCTCCGATTTAACCAAATCACAGAATCTGAAAACAATTGTCAGTCTCAATTCCATTATGGTGGACGGCACAGGAATGTGCGGTGGCTGCCGCGCATCCATTGGCAGCAAAACCCAATTCGTGTGCGTCGATGGACCGGAGTTCGATGGTCACGAGGTGGATTTTGTGGAATTGATGAACCGGCAGTCGATATATAAAACAGAAGAGCAGCAGGCGAATGAGCACCACGAATGCAAACTCAGGGATGAAGAAGAACTCCTGAAGCGCGGCAAGGAACGCATTTCGATGCCGCAGCAGGCTCCGATGGAGCGAATAAAGAATTTTAACGAAGTTGCACTTGGCTATACGCTGGAAATGGCGCGGCGCGAAGCAGCCCGTTGTCTCCAGTGCAAAAAGATGCCTTGTGTCGCTGGTTGTCCGGTGAATGTGGACATTCCCGGCTTCATTAATGAAATCAAAGAAGGACGCATTCTGGATGCGATCCATACCATCAAAAAGACGAACACACTGCCGGCGATCTGTGGTCGTGTTTGTCCCCAGGAAGAGCAATGCGAGCAATTATGCATCCTGGCGAAAAAAGGTCAGCCCATTGCCATTGGCAGGTTGGAAAGGTTTGCTGCAGATTACGAAGTATCCAATGGCGAAATAACCGTGCCGCCCGCACCTGCAAAGACCGGCAAGAAAGTGGCAATTGTAGGCGCAGGACCTGCCGGACTAACGGTTGCCGGAGACCTGATTCAAATGGGGCACGATGTCACGATTTTCGAAGCCCTGCACAATTCCGGCGGCGTACTGGTTTACGGAATTCCGGAATTTCGTCTGCCAAAAGGCATTGTGAAACGGGAAGTGAATTATGTTAGAAAGCTGGGAGTGGAAATCAAAACCAATCAGATTGTCGGGCAGACAGTGAGCGTGGATGAATTGCTGAACAATGGGTACGATGCGCTGTTTATCGGCACCGGCGCCGGATTGCCTTATTTTATGGGCATTCCCGGAGAAAACCTGAACGGCGTTTACAGCGCCAATGAGTTTTTAACCCGCAACAATCTGATGAAATCCTATCTGTTCCCGGAATATGATACACCTATCAAACGCGTGCGCAATGCGGCAGTCATCGGCGGCGGGAACGTCGCAATGGACGCAGCCCGTGTTGCCAAGCGGCTGGGAGCCGAGAATGTATATCTCGTCTATCGCCGATCTCGTAAAGAGATGCCAGCCCGGGAAGAAGAAATCGAAAATGCCATCGAAGAGGGGATCGATTTCCGGTTGCTCACGAATCCTGTGCGCGTACTCGGTGATAAAAACGGCTGGGTCAAAGGATTGGAATGCATTAAAATGGAATTGGGCGAACCGGACTCATCGGGTCGAAGACGACCGGTTCCGATTGAGGGTTCGGAACATGTCCTCGATGTGGAAGTATTCGTCGTTGCCATCGGGCAGGGTGCGAATCCTCTGCTGACCACACGCACTCCAGGACTCGAGCTCAATAAATGGGGGAATGTCGTTGCTGACGAAGAAACAGGCAAAACCAGCCGCAAAGGCGTATTCGCCGGCGGAGATATCGTAACCGGAGCGGCGACAGTAATCCTGGCAATGGGCGCCGGGAAAAAAGCCGCAACGGCTATCGATAAGTATCTCCGGGATGGCGAGTGGTAAAATTCAGGATACAATAGCATGAAAAATAGTGCCGCGTAGGTCGAATGCGCGGCACATTGCTTTTTAATGATAAAAAGAGGAATTGATGTTAGATAAAAATAATGTAGTCTTAATCATTGTCGATGTGCAGGGGAAGCTTTCCCAGATAATGTATAAAAAAGAGGACCTGTTTGAGAATCTCCGGAAAATAATTCAGGGAGCGAAGGTACTTGAAATACCTGTCATCTGGAACGAGCAGCTTCCTGAAAAATTAGGCGAAACAGCGCCGGAATTGAAAGCTCTGTTGACTGATAATGAACCGATCCGGAAAGAATGTTTTAGCTGCTGGAACGAACCGAATTTTGTCGACAGATTGAATAATGTGAATCGGAAACAGGTGTTGTTAGTGGGCATCGAAACCCATGTTTGCGTATACCAAACTGCTGCCGATCTGCTGGAGCAGGGATATGAAGTGCATGTTGTTTCCGACGCGGTTTCTTCCCGCAAAAAGAGCGACAAAAAAGTTGGATTGGAAAAGATGAAGGACCTCGGCGCACAGATGACGAGCGTGGAAACGGCGCTATTTGAGATGCTGCACGTTGCCCGGGGACCGCAGTTTAAAGAAATCATTAGAATTGTGAAGTAATGAAATAGAACGATTTGGGGCTGTAGCAAAAGTCATTTTTGGGTGTCATTCCTGCGAATGCAGGAATCTCCTAACTTTTTGATAATTAGGAGATTCCGGGACAAGCCCGGAATGACATTATATGTTAAAATCGGACTTTTGATACAAGCCAAAATCTGTAATATGTACCAGACAAAACAACCGGAGGTTCAGCGATGTGACAACAGGGGGATAAGTAGCATTATGTTATCATAATCAAAATTAAGGAGTGAATAATTATGAAAGCAATAATTACAATTGTCATTACAATTTTATGCATTTCATCCCTGTTCGCGCAGCAACCGGTTACAATTACTCCGGAAGATGTTCCTTCGATGGTGGGAACGGATTACGAGCTTAAGCTCGTTAAAGGCGTTACAACAACAGTAAATTTAGGCGAAGCCGGAGCAAACAAGACCTGGGATTTAACCGGTTTCGAATTCAATGTCACGGAGAACTGGGAGGTTGTGGATATCAACGACACACCGTTCGTTGGATCATTTCCGGATGCCAACCTGGTGTACAAAGTCACGAACAGCAAAGGCGATACAATAACCTATAATTACGTGCGGCTGCTGGAAACCGGAGTATCGGAAGTCGGACAGGCGAAGACGCTGGGCGGGGATACAACTTTTCTGGCAACACCGAATACCATCGATCCGAAGACAAATTTTCCGGTCACCTATGGCGATGAACCGTGGACGAGTGTGCCTGAATATGAAAGTTCAGTTACTTATCTGGGAACGGATGTTGACGTGCTTGCACGTGATTCGAGCTATTTCGAGGTGGATGGCTGGGGCATGGTGAAAACGGAGCTTGGCGATATCGAATGCCTGCGGGTGAAGCAGTTTAATGTACGTGATGTATTCATTAAACAGTTTAATCTATGGCTTCGTGGTTTTGAGATTTACGTGCTTTACAATTGGGTTGCACCCGAATACGGTTTTGTTGCGACGATCCGCGGACTGAATCAGCAAACAGATGAAAATTTTACAGAAGCGAGCCAGGTTTCCATAATGACTCTTTACACGCCGGTGGGTGTTGAAAACACGGAGCAGGAAAACATTGTCCGGAATTTTGAATTGCATCAAAATTTTCCAAATCCGTTTAATCCTTTGACACACATAAAGTTTGAACTTCCTGAAGCAGCAGACGTTAAAATTACTGTTTATAATGCCCTTGGAGAGCAGGTCACGGTATTGTTAAATGACAGACTTTCGGCTGGTATGCATACAGTTCAATGGAACGCACTGAATGAGCCATCCGGAGTTTATTTTTACGAACTTAAAACAAATCAGTCGACCTTACGAAAAAAGGCGTTGCTGCTTAAATAATCTGAAGTTATTTTTCGGTAATACATTTTTAGCTTGACAATTTATAAAAATATCATTAAATTTGCCTTAATTTATTCTTTAGCGACAGATTTAAAATGAAGATACAATTATCAGCCCTCAAAGAGGGCATGAACGAAATTACGTTCGAGCATACTGCTGAGACACTTGGAATAGGCGAAGAAGAAGAATTCAGCGGTATATTTATAAATGCAATTGATGTGAACATCGATGCAAATAAAATTGGTAACCAGCTTTTTTTAGATGTCGTTGTGAAAACCATCGGTAACTTCGTATGCGACCGTTGTCTGGATGATTTTGAAACAGAAATGAAAGAAAGATTCCGTCTGGCTTATTCGCTGGATAATGATGTTAATGTCGAAAAGGAAGAAGATGGCGGTATCCGGTTTTTGACAAAAGACAGCACAGTAATAGATATTACAGACGATATCCGGGAATCGCTGTTATTAGTTGTCCCGATGAAAAAGCTGTGTACCGAAGAATGTAAGGGGATATGTCCGCAATGTGGTGTGAATCGCAATGCGGAAGAATGCAACCATACGGATGAAAAAATCGATCCCCGATGGGAAGCCTTAAAAAAGCTTTACAATTCTACCGATAATTAAAAAATTAAGTTTATGAGTCATCGCTCATACTGGAATTTGTGTATGCTGTAACCAGTGTGAGCGTGTTTAATTTTTATACTGGAAGAGGTGAATGTATGCCATTACCGAAACGGAAACACTCAAAATCGAGACGTGACAAGAAAAGAACCCACTGGAAATTATCAACACCGACTGTGGGGACATGCTCAAATTGCGCGCAGCCAAAGCTCCCGCATCGGGCATGTCCTAATTGCGGATATTATAAAGATCGTTTAGTCTTTGTACCAAAAGAGGGTTAGTTTATTAGCTATGAGAATTGCTGTAGATGCGATGGGTGGCGACTATGCTCCACAAGCGATTGTCAGTGGAGCAGTAGCTGCTGCGAAAGCTGCGACTGGTCGGTTCGAAATTGTGCTTGTCGGAGACAAAGACAAGATCGAGATCGAATTGTCTCATCATTTTCGGACTACAGAATTGCCGATTACCATTGTGCATGCATCTCAGCAGGTTGAAATGGAGGATGCACCCACTGTAGCATTAAAAAAGAAAAAAGATTCCTCGATTTCGGTTGCGATGAAGCTGCATAAGGAAGGAGAGGTGGATGCTGTTGTAAGCGCCGGAAATACCGGTGCTGCTTTGGCTTCCGCGCTTATCAGTCTTCGAAAAATTGACGGGGTGATCCGTCCGGCGATTGGTTCGCTGCTTCCGAATGGCAGAGGGGTGACTTTTCTGATCGATGCGGGTACCAATGTAGATTGCAAAGCAATGCATCTGTTCCAATTCGGAATTATGGGAAGTATTTTTATCAATAAAATGATTGGAGTTAAAAATCCCAAAGTTGCTTTATTGAGCATCGGTGAAGAAGAAAGCAAGGGAAACGAAGTAACACAAAATGCATATAAGCTACTGAAAAATAGTAGCTTGAATTTTATAGGAAATGTCGAGGGCGGGGATGTATTGAAAGACAAAGCCGATGTTATTCTGTGCGATGGATTTGTCGGGAATATCATTTTGAAATTTGCCGAATCTTTTAATAAGGTATATTCATTTAATTTGCGGGAGAAAATCGGTAAACGACTTCAGTATAATTTCGGAGCTTATCTTCTGAAACCTGCATTTTCGCGCCTGAAGAAGACATTCGATTACGCCGAATATGGGGGTGTACCGTTACTTGGAATTCGCGGGGTATGCATTATTTGTCATGGTGGTTCTTCCCCAAAGGCAATTAAAAATGCAATTTTCGAAGCTGAAAAGATTAATAGGGAAAAGGTTAATACTCATATTGAACAGAAATTAGACAATTTAGTGAGGAAAAATTTTGAAGTACCAGTTTAAATCGATGATTACTGGATTAGGATTTTCTGTCCCTGACAAAGTTTTAACAAATGCTGATTTGGAAAAAATAGTCGATACAAGCGATCAATGGATTGTAGAACGGACCGGCATGCGCGAGCGCCGGATCGGTGAACAAGGTGTTCTGACATCTGATCTGTGCTCGGACGCTGCCCGAAAAGCCATGGATGAAGCCAAAATCGATCCCGGGGACCTCGATGTTATCATTGTCGGAACGGTTACCGGGGATGTGCAGTTCCCGTCCACCGCTTGTTATATTCAGGATAATTTGAATGCCGTGAACGCAGCCGCATTCGACATCAGCGCTGCCTGTTCCGGTTTTTTATATGGATTAACCATTGCCGATAATTTCATCGCCAGCGGCAAGTACAAAAATATACTTGTTATTGGCGGAGAAATGTTGAGCCGAATCACGGATTATGAAGACCGAAGGACATGCGTTCTTTTCGGCGATGGCGCCGGTGCCGCCATACTTCAACCATCCGATGGAACACGGGGGATTGTAAAAACTTTTATGAAAAGTGACGGTCATCTGGCGGACCTGCTTTACATGCCGGGTGGCGGTTCAAAACATCCTGCCTCGAACGAAACCGTGGAAAAACGCCTTCATTATATCAAGATGGCAGGACAGGAAGTGTTCAAGGCAGCAGTCAAATCCATGGGCGACGCTGCTTCTCAAATGTTGAAAGACACCAAAACCACAACAAAAGAATTAGACCTGCTTATCCCGCATCAGGCAAATATCCGAATTATCGATGCAACAGCCAGACGTATCCGTCTTCCCAAAGAAAAAGTATTTATAAATGTAGACCGGTATGGAAATACTTCGGCAGCTTCGATACCCATTGCGATGGCTGAAGCACGGGATATGGGGCGTTTGAAACATGATGATTTATGTCTGCTAGTGAGTTTTGGCGGAGGATTTACTTTTAGCGCAGTACTCTTTAAATACTAATCTGAAAAGCCATGAAGAAACTAATACCAATTGTCCTGCTCCTGATAAACTGCACTGCAACTGGTGTTAAAGTCCAAATGTATTCGCCGGCGAAACATGTTCTCTGGGGATTGAAGAACATTGTAATTGCCGATATTTATGGTGAAAAAGATCTCAAAGATGAAATTCGTTCGCAGTTGGAAAGCGCATTTGCGAATACGGATTTTTTTAATTGTTATGATTCCGGTTTAATTCAAACAAAATTAAGAGAAGCAGGATATTCCAATAGCGATCTCACAGATATTTCAAAAATTAAAGAAGTGGGACAGGCGCTGGATGCTGACGGGCTGATATACCTGAAAATCGATTCCTGTAAAGTATTTCCAGATGAAAAAGGAGCCGAGCAGATTCAGAAGCGTATTTGGACCGGAAAATACCAGCGCGATGAATTGGGAAATATTTTAGAAGAAGAAGTCGACGGCGAAATCGTTAAGAAAAAGCTGCTGGAAGTAAAATTAGTCGAACAGAAATATACCATCCGAAAAGGGATGGTGGCTATGGAGTTTATGTTGGCTGATGGTAATTCGGGTAGCCTGGCGCTGGTTGAAAGGATCGAAAAAAAATATGATAGCGGTAAAGTTCCGGATGAACAGATGAAAAGTCTGCCATCTGAAATGGAAATATTGACGGAACTGTCGCAGCAGGTTATCAATGAGTTTATCGAATTAATAAAGCCGCGGTTAAAGACCGTCCGTCGACCGCTGTCAACTGGAGTTCACTTTGTGGAAGAAGGTCTTATTTACGCACAGGATGGTATGTGGCAGGAAGCAATCGACGCCTGGCTGAAGGCAGTACAAAATTCTCCCAATGATGCCGGTATTCAATATAATATTGGAGTTGCTTATGAAGCGCTTAGAGAATACGAAAAAGCCGAAGAATACTACCGCAGAGCACAACTAATCAGCGATGAGGAACCTTATCAAAAGGCACTGGATAAAATTGCCGGGGACCGGAATCGCAAAAGCAAAAAGCTGACGGAATTGCTCGAAAAATATCCGCCGGCTCGTTTCTTAAAACAGAAAGAAATCGAACAGATCAAGGAAAGGAACTAACGCGTGGCTAAAAAAGCTTTCATATTTCCGGGACAGGCATCGCAGTATGTTGGCATGGGTGTGGATCTAATACAAAGATACGAACGAGCGCATGATATTTATCAAACAGCCGATGATATTTTGGGTTTCAAGCTCAGCAAAATCTCGTTCGAAGGACCGGAAGATGAATTAAAGCAGACACGAGTCACGCAGCCTGCAATATTTGTTCATAGCGTTATCGTAAATTTGCTGCTCGCGGAAAAAGGATTCCGTCCGGATATGGTCGCCGGACATAGTTTGGGTGAGTATTCGGCGCTGGTAACGGCAGGTGCACTTGGCTTTGAATCGGCGCTGGAACTTGTAAAACTCCGGGCTGAGCTGATGCAGCAAGCCGGTGAGCACAATCCGGGCTCCATGGCAGCAGTTCTTGGACTGAATGCCGAAGAATTGAAGAATATTTGCAAAGAAGCAGAACAGGCAGGAATCGTACAGCCGGCAAATTTTAATTCATCATCACAAATCGTCATTTCCGGATCTGTGGAGGGAGTTCAAAAAGCCATGGAGCTGGCAAAAGAAAACGGTGCGAAAAAGGTCGTACAATTGGTGGTGAGCGGAGCATTTCATTCGCCGTTAATGGAATTTGCCCAAAATGGGTTGAAAGAAAAACTGGAAGCTACAAGTTTTGTGAAAGCCGAAATTCCGGTTTATAACAATGTCACGGCAAAGCCGGTAACAGAGCCGGTTGAAATCAGGGAACTGCTTTTTAAACAATTGACTTTTCCCGTGCAATGGGCGGAATCCATTAGGAATATGATTCTCGACGGCGCCGGAATGTTTTATGAAGTTGGTCCGAAAAACGTTTTAAAAGGATTGATGCGAAGCATCGACCGCAGTGTTCGGGTTGCCACCATCGGCACGCCGGAGGAGATTGAAGCCATAAGTTGAAAATCGGCTTTTCCTGGTTAGTATCTGAATGAAAATTTAAAAACTGTCATATCAGCTTCACTCAGGACAGGCTTCATACGCCAAAAAGACGGCGCAATCAGAATGACAGATATTAGAAATAGATATATTTTGGTTTGCGGTTATTGCATAAAAGAGGAGGGACCATGGGAAAAATAGACGGGAAAGTCGCCATTGTCACAGGCGCTGCGCGGGGGATTGGCAAATCAATTGCCGAGCGCCTGGCAAAAGAGGGCGCGGATATTGTTCTATGCGATATTTTGGAAGAAGTTGACGCAACTGCAAAAGAGATAGAGAAGCTCGGCGTGCGAACGTTGGCTGTTCGAGTCGATATTACCAAAATCGAAGAAGTGGAAGATTTGTTCACCCGGACCATAGAAGCATTTTCCAAAGTCGATATTCTCATTAATAATGCCGGAATCACACGAGACAATTTGATTATCCGGATGAGCGAGGCAGAATGGGATTCCGTTATTGCAGTCAATTTAAAAGGTTCTTTTAATTGCCTGAAAGCAGCTTCTAAAATAATGATGAAACAACGACAGGGAAAAATAGTAAATATTTCATCTGTTGTCGGGGTTATGGGTAATGCCGGACAGGCGAATTATTCCGCATCCAAAGGTGGGGTAATCAGTCTGACGAAAAGTGCGGCAAAAGAACTTGCTGCGCGTGGAATTACTGTCAATGCCGTGGCACCCGGTTACATTGAAACGGAAATGACAAAAGTATTGCCGGAAAAGGCAATCGACGCATTTATGAATATTATACCTTTAAAAAGAGGGGGGAAACCGGAAGATATTGCAAACGCCGTCTCTTTCCTGGTTTCGGAAGATGCTGATTACATCACAGGTCAGGTACTACATGTTGATGGCGGAATGGTGATGTAGGTGCACAATTTGTCAATTATTATAACACTAATAGGAGGTGAAAAATGGCTTTAGAGCAAAAAGTCAAAGAGATCATTGTTGATCAGTTAGGCGTTGATGAAAATGAGGTCACGGAAAACGCTCATTTTATCGAAGACCTTGGCGCCGATTCATTGGATACGGTGGAATTGGTGATGGCTTTTGAAGAGGAATTCAATATTGAAATTCCTGATGAAGACGCTGAGAAAATTACCACCGTGGGCACGGCAATAAAGTATCTTACAGAAAAGGTAGAGGAATAAACCTTTCAGGATTAGGCAATAAAGTGCGTCGGAACGATTGGTTATGTGTACATCAATTTTCCGGCGCAATTGCTATGGAGGAAAAAAATAAGTCAACTTGTCCAGGGAGTATTGAATGAAGCATAAAGTTGTAATCACCGGGATGGGCGTCATAAGTCCGCTCGGACATACATTAGATAAATATTGGGAATCCCTTGTCAATGGAGTGAGTGGAACGGATATGATAACAGGTATTGAAACATCGGATCTTGAAGTTCGGTTTGCCGCTCAAGTAAGGGATTTCAATGTCACCGATTGGATCGATAAAAAAGAAGCACGGCGAATGGATCATTTCACCCATTTCGCACTGGCTGCAACCCAGCTCGCCGTGGCTGATTCCGGATTAAATACCGAGAAACTGGATCTGGATCGATGTGGTGTTATTACAGGATCGGGCATCGGCGGCATGGATACTTTTGAACAGCAGTATTATAACCTGTTCTCAAAAGGTCCCAAAAAGATCAGTCCGTTTTTTATTCCGATGATGATTTCTGATATTACTCCGGGACATATCAGTATAAAATACGGATTCAGAGGAGCGAATTACGCTACAACATCGGCATGTGCTTCGAGTTCCCATGCCATCGGTAATTCGTTTCGGCTGATTCAATTCGGCGAAGCCGATGTTATGATTACCGGCGGTAGCGAAGCTGCAATCACCCGGATGGGAATTGCCGGTTTCACCAATATGAAAGCACTATCGTCGCGTAATGATGATCCCAAAATAGCCAGCCGTCCGTTCGATGCCGACCGTGATGGCTTTGTCATGGGAGAAGGTGCCGGAATTTTGGTCCTCGAATCCGAAGAACATGCACTGAAAAGAAATGCCAAAATTTATGCTGAAGTGGTTGGAGTCGGATATACAGCCGATGCCTATCACATAACCGCACCTGTGCCGGGAGGAAATGGTGCAATCCGATCCATGAAACTTGCACTCCGGGATGCCGGTGCCGATATTTCCGAAGTGGATTATATTAATGCCCATGGAACGTCGACTCCCCATAATGACAAAACTGAAACACAGGCAATAAAGAGCGTTTTCGGAGAGTTCGCACCGAATATTCCCGTGAGTTCTACCAAATCAATGATCGGGCATCTGCTGGGAGCTTCCGGAGGACTGGAACTTATTGCAACTGTTTTGACAATGCAAAATAAAAAGATTCATCCGACAATAAATTATTCAACACCAGATCCCGAATGCGATTTAAATTATGTTCCAAATAAAGCATTGGATAAAGAAGTAAACCTGGCGATTTCAAATTCATTCGGTTTTGGTGGGCACAATGCAACGATAGCTGTGAAGTCTTATCAACCCTAAGGATCCATGCAGCCGAATAGCAAAAAATCAAAAATTGCGCAATTTTTTCGAAAAGTATTCAAGACGGAAAAGAAGAAATTCATTTCCGATTCTTTAATTCACGAGCTGGAACAGAAATTTAACTACACATTTTCAGATAAAAAAATAATTATCCAGGCATTAAAACATCGATCATATCTTTCGATAAGCGGTGAAGAACGATTATCCTCTAATGAAAGGTTGGAATTGTTGGGTGATGCAGTTCTCGGTCTCGTTGTTACCGAACACCTGTTCAAGGATTATCCGGATAAAGAAGAGGGCGAACTTACGGCAATGAAGTCTCTTGTCGTTAGCCGAAAAGTTCTGGCGAAAATTGCCAACAGCATGCAATTAGGCAAATACATTTTAATGAATGAAGCTGAAGAGCGTGCAGGTGGTCGTAAAAGACCCTCAATTGTGGCGGATGCAATGGAGGCGATTACCGGGGCAATTTACATCGACGGCGGTCTGGACGAAGCGGTCGAATTTGTGAATAACTACATATTATGTCGCCTGGATACTATTCTAAACGAAGAGCAAAATCAAAACTATAAAAGCATTTTGCTGGAATATTCTCAGAGCAAATGTTACGGACTGCCATATTATAACGTGAAGCACGAGGACGGACCGGATCATAATAAAACATTCACTATCGAGGTGAATATCAATGATAAAATTTTAGGTATTGGTGTTGGAAATAGCAAAAAGAAAGCTGAACAGATGGCAGCAAAGAACGCTCTTAAGAAACTCACAATTATTTGAAGCATGGGAGGAGCAAAATGGATTATTTTTTTACAGACGAACAAAAAGAACTTCAGAATTTGGTTCGCAAGGTCGCTCAGGAAAAAGTGAAGCCAGTCGCAGCGCATTATGATCAGGCGAATGAGTTCCCGTGGGAATTGGTAAAACTGTTTGCAGAACTCGATCTTTTCCGGATATTTGTGGATATCGATTATGACGGCATGGGTGGGGGAGTCACAGATCTGTGTATCGTCACTGAAGAATTATCAAAAGCCTGCGGGGGGATTTCGTTAAGCGTGGCTGCCTCTGCACTGGGAACGTTTCCTGTCATGATTTCGGGCACCGAAGATCAAAAACAAAAGTATCTGCCCGATCTCGCTGCGGGGAAACATTTAGCTGCTTTTTGCCTGACCGAACCGGACGCTGGTTCGGACGCCAGCGCAATCAAAACCAGAGCTGTTAAAAAAGGCGATAAGTATATTATCAATGGAAGAAAGCATTTTATCACCAACGGAAGCATCGCGAAAATTTATACGGTGATTGCAAGCACCGATCCTGATAAAGGCAGCCGAGGGGCTACCGCATTTGTTGTTGAAGACGGAACCCCCGGATTGTCGTATGGAAAAAAAGAAGACAAAATGGGTATTCGCGCTTCGGTTACCAGTGAAGTCATTTTTGAAGACTGTGAAGTGCCGGTAGAAAATGTCCTCGGCAAAGAGGGACAGGGATTTATGGTCGCCATGAAAACGCTGGACAAATCGAGACCCGGCGTGGCGTCGCAGGCATTGGGAATTGCCCAGGGCGCATTTGATGCAGCAATTGAATACGCCCGCCAGCGCGAGCAATTCGGACAGGCGATTACTTCGTTTCAGGGAATTCAATTTATGTTAGCGGATATGGCAACGCAAATAGAAGCCGCCCGGGCAATGATCTACGCCACTGCGCGGATGATCGATAACGGCATGAAAAATATCGCCAGAGAATCTGCGATGTGCAAACTATTTGCCTCGGACGTGGCGATGAAAGTCACCACCGACGCGTTGCAGATTTTCGGAGGATACGGATACATGAAAGAATATCCCGCGGAAAAATTTATGCGTGATGCAAAAATCACCCAAATTTATGAAGGCACGAATCAAATCCAGAGACTGGTAATCGCAAGAAATTTAATTCGTGAAAGCGCAAGCATGACCAAATAGCTCGACCAGTCAAAATTCCCCCGACTATTTAATAATCGGGGATTTTTTTGAAAAATTTTTCAAATATGAATTTTTTGCTTGATTATAAGGAAAAAAATTATTATTATTAAAGTTACGGTCAAATGAGATTGATAAATTGCAAAATAACGCTTGCAATATAAATAAAATTATATTATCTTTCAGCAATTTAATTGAAATAGTGCTTTTAAATGTTTCAAGAACTCTCAGATAAGTTAGATAGCGTTATCCGGCAGATCAAAGGTCAGGGCAAGATAACGGAAAAAAACATCACCCGTTCTTTGAGAGAAATTCGCAGGGTTTTGCTCGAAGCAGATGTGAACTACAAAGTAGCCAAAAGCTTTATCACATCTGTGCAACAAAAATCACTGGGAACAGAAGTTGTCCGGAGCATTACTCCCGGACAGCAGATAGTGAAAATCATTCACGATGAATTAACCGAGCTGATGGGAAGAAGCGACGCCCCCATCAATTTTGACGGATCGATTCCCAATATCATCATGTTGACCGGATTGCAGGGATCGGGTAAGACGACGCTGGCAGGGAAATTAGCATTACATCTCAAAGAAAAAGCGAAAAATCCCGTTCTGGTTGCCGCTGATCTTAGAAGACCTGCTGCTGTACGGCAGCTCGAGGTCGTTGGGAAGGCAGTTGATGTACCGGTGATCGCGGACTTATCCAAAACGCCTGTGGAAGTGTGTCAGTCGGCAATCCCATATTGCAAGAAAAATGGCTATGATGTCGCTATTTTTGACACTGCCGGCAGGCTTCATGTCGATGATGAGTTGATGCAGGAATTGCAACAAATCAAGGACAAAACCAAGCCGCGGGAAATTTTATTCGTTGCCGATGGCATGACGGGACAGGATGCCGTGAATACTGCAAGCGAGTTCCTGCAGCGTATCGATTTTGACGGGATCGTTCTCACGAAAATGGATGGCGATGCCCGAGG
>WJJN01000184.1 GCA_014729735.1 Candidatus Zhuqueibacterota bacterium | reverse complement strand
GTGGGGCGAGTTCGGTTTCTCATCTCCTTCATTCAGCCGAAGGAAAAGCCTGAGAAAGAACAGCCGCTTCATGCTAAAGAATTCACATTGTACAACGCAGGCATTTATGATAACAAGAAAATATTAGAAATGGACTGGGATCATTACAAGCCCTTTGTGATGCAGTTGTTCGGCGTGCGTCCCGAAGAGCACAAGATTCATGGGCACACGGCAGATGGTTTCATCGGCACACATCCTGCCTACATCTGGAACTATCCCGAGCAGAAAAATCTGGTGCTGGATCGGGAATACGTCAACACATTGCATCAGGTATTGGGCGGTAAAGCGGGTGATAAATTTTATGTGGTCGCGCCCATCCTTTCAATGGCTTTTATGGAAGATGAAATTAAATTGGATGATACCACCTATGTATTTTTAAAAGTCCCATTATCCGTACTCATGGCGCTTATCGAAAAAGGCGAGCCCGGCAGCCTAAAACAGCCGGTGAGTGAGGACGATGTGAATGAAGTAATCGACGCGGTGGGTTTTGATTTCATTTCCCAGCCGGTTGTGTCGGCGAGCTACTATCGGGACCTGCCTGCAGAATTAACACTGGAAAAACAGGGACAGAAAGATTTTGTCATTAAAATCACCGAATTCAAATCTAATACGCTGGTTTACGATCCGGAAGACTTCGACAATTTCGAAACGCTTTCCATGGTCATGATTGACACGAATTACAATGATGACTATTTTAATCTGGGCAAGGTTTTCTGGGCAGATAAAATTAAGGATAAGGAAAATAACAACGCCATTATCCGCATCGCTGAAACCGAATTTACTGGCGAAAAGATGATGGTGATTTTCATGGATAAATATGGCAATGAACTGAAGGTCATCAAAACAAAGGCGGACTTCTCATGAGCTACAACTACAAAAACGATGATTTTTTATTGCAGATCGACGATGAGTCGGAAAAGACGCTATCCATCGTCTACAAATACGACGCGTTTTTAGACGCGTTGACAACTACAAATTTTGAGCATCTGCGCGAAGCAACCCGCAGAGCTATTCATTTTTTTGTTTCGGATAAATATCAGAACACAGAGCAGGTTGCCCGTTATACCTATCAACGCTCGTATAAATTACGGACTCGCTATACCAGCGAAAAAGACTATCTCGGGCACATCCGCATCAAAGACAAAAAATCGTTCAGTATCGACCTGGCGACGGGTACGGGCAAAAGCTGGGTTATATATGCGGTGGCACAGATCATGCTGGCAGAGGGTTTGGTTGACAAAGTACTGGTACTCTGTCCTTCGCTCACAATTGAAGAAGAATTGAAAAAGAAGTTCGAAGAATTCAGTGGTGATCAATCGCATATTCAAATCTTAAAAGAATTAAATGCGTTGTCATTTTCGCCTGCCATAAAATCCGCAAACGATCCGATTTTGAACAATGATATTTGTGTTGAAAATATTCATGCGGCTTACAAACGGACAGGCTCATCTATTAAAGACAGTTTCTTGAAAAAAGGACAACGGACACTGGTTATCAGTGACGAGGCGCATCACATCTATTCCGCTTCTGAATCAGAATTTTCATCCAAGGAATGGTTTAAATTTTTGACCAATGAGGAATATGGATTTTATTATTTACTGGGACTGACCGGTACACCCTACATTGGCGATGAATATTTTCATGATGTCATTTATCGCTACAGCCTTAAACAGGCGATGGAAGATGGTATCATTAAGAAAATCGATTACAAAGTTGAGGAAGAATCACACAAGGATAAAGGTTTTGACGAAACGTACGCCAATCACGCCGATATGCAGACGAAGTACGCTGGCGTATTGAAACCGATCACAATTATTGTGACTGATAAAATTGTGAGATGTATTCAGGTATGGAATGAGCTCGTCAAATATATTTCGGAAAAAGAGGATTTGACTTATGAGCAGGCTGCAAAAAAAGTGATCTGGGTGACGTCCGGGATTCCCGGTAAAAAAAACGAAAAAGCTGTTATTGAAAGCATTTTAACGAACGCTGAAAAGACACGAAAAGAAAACCTGGCAGCGCTTAAAACTGTTGACGATCCGGAAAATCCAGTGGAGTGGATCGTTTCGGTGTCCATGCTCACCGAAGGTTGGGACGTGAAAAATGTATTTCAGATTGTTCCGCATGAACAGCGGGCATTCAATTCCAAGCTACTAATTTCCCAAGTTTTAGGACGGGGATTGCGGATTCCTCCGGGTTTGGAGCAGCCAGTATTGGTTAAAATAAATAACCACGAGAAGTGGACAGACAATATCCGCAATCTTTATAATGAAGTTCTGGAAATTGAAAACAGGATTTCCTGGGGCTATGATGATGATCGTAAACAGTACGTTTTTCCTTTGTATAATTTAGAATATACTACAGTTCGTGATGTCGTGGAAACCAAAGGAGAGCCAGCATCGGAACCGGAACAGATCAGATTCAATCCTCAAAGCAAACAGCGTGAAGAAACGAGCACGTACACAATTTCAGGAGAATTTCGTTTCACCATTGAAACGAAAAACATCGTTACCATCGATCATGCGGCTCGTGAAATAAAATTATTTTTGAAAGATAAAAATAAGAAGCTCTCTAAAAAGTGGTCGATAGAACGGATTAAGAATTTCCTTATAGAAAATCTGGAGCGAGATGGTTATGATTTTTCGTTTTTAACAAAGGAAAATCTTGCTTTTGCAAAACAAGCTTTTGGTCCGATGTTTCGAGAATTAGGTAAAGAAGCGCCACGTGAGAAGATGCAGCCAGATTCGTTAAAAGAGATCAAAATGTCAGAAATGCAAAAACAGTCATTTAGTGAAAATGCATTAAAGGATTCAGGAAAGGTATTTTATACGAGTAGTTCTGTTAATACTCTGGAGTGTGAACAAAAAGAGTTGTTTGCAGGATTTTTAGAGGACAAAAATAAATTGCACAAAATGGGTGATGAATTTTTATTACGATACGGAAATGTTGAACATGAGCTAAAATTTTTGAAAGATAATTTGATAGAAATTGAAGAGGAAAAATTCCTGTGCCCGTTTAATATGGTTTTTGTCAGTCATAATCCTGAATATCTTTTTGTAAAATCAATTTTTAATCATAAGGAATTATTCGAATCATTTATCAAGTCACCGGATAAAGGATTTTATTCATTCCCCTATTCATACAAGCCTGATGAAAAGGGCAGCACTCACGTAAAGAGAGAAAATTTCAACCCTGATTTTTTCTTGAAATTAAATGATAAAAATGAAATTCTTGTCGTTGAGATTAAGAAAGAGGGCGATACCAGCCAGAAAAATAAAGCGAAATTTCGAGACGGTAAAGCGCACTTTGAGTATTTAAACCAAAAATTGAAAGAGAAAAATATTGATTGGAAATACTGTTTTTATTTCCTTTCGCCTGAAGACAGGACAGATTTTTTTCAGGCATTGAGAGAAAATCGATATAAAAACTGGAAATCCAGTTTAATGCAATCCCTTGTGCAGTGAAAGCGCAGAAGATTCAGAATTAAATAAATACAGAATATCAGCGCCCGGATTAGCGTGCGCAAAATCCTGTTCTACCATCATTACCATTGCAAAGCCGATATGCTGACGATAAAAGAGAAGCTGGCGCTGGACAACGTGCAATCGGTGCACGAGCTGGAGGGGAGTGAGGAGGTGGTTTAGGCAGATGGAGTAACGTCAGCGTTCCCTTGCGCGGGTCACAGCGTCGATGTGTAACGCTTTGTTCGCCATTCAATCATCTGTCGAGTATGCCGT
>WJJN01000816.1 GCA_014729735.1 Candidatus Zhuqueibacterota bacterium | reverse complement strand
TGATGTTCTGGATGAGGACTGGTCGAAACCATCAACCGCAACGCTGACGCATAATGATAATGGCGCCGAGATAATCGGTGATCTTTCTTTAAAAGGGATCAGTATCAGTTTACATCCGGATTGCGAATCACTAGACCTTTACTTTGATTTGGATGGAAATTTGACAATCCCGATGTCAACTGTTTTGCTGAATGAGGGTAAGATCACGAAAGATAAATTGTTCAGCTCGGTGAAAACTCAATTTGCTCCGCCGGATATTCATATCTCCGTCATAAAGCTGTTGAAATATTTGAAGAAACGGTATATGCCGGATCTCAAAGTTTTCGATGAGGGGGACTATTGGGAAACCGAAGACAAAGAAAGACTCGTTCAGAAAATGGCTTCGATAAATAAGGCAATGGATAAACTGGAGAGCGCTTTACTGGATATCGAGATAGAAAATGCAGAGCAGTATTCTTCTGAGCAGTTGGCTAAAATTCTTGAGGAGAAGCTTCGGAAGGATTTGGAGAAAAATTAGAGCTTTCGACTGAAATAGAACAATCCTCAGAACACTAAATATTATTGACGCAAAGTCGTCAAAAAAGGCTTGCACGCGCTAAGCGTATGCACGAGAATGGATTTGGACATGAATTAGATGAAGTTTTAGAAATATCACTTCGTATGTGATACAGAATTGAATTTAAATAAATCCTTAATCGACGTTATAATCGGAATTCGTTTTCTGTGCAAAGGGTAAGGGAATTCATCGTAGATTTTTTTGATATGATGTGGTTTGAATATATTTTTAAGTTCCCGGTTTGATAATTGACCGATGATTTTTACCTGAATTGTGCCTGTTGTTTTAGACTCTCTGAGAATAATGATTCGCTCATCCTGTATTTCTTCTGACAATCCTCTTATATTTACTTGATTCGAAAATTTGATAAATTTTTCCATGGATTCCTCACTGCGATTTTACAGCTTGAAATAACGCAGGCGTAATCGAAATTCGCCTGTGGTGAATAATGTTAAAAATAATAGCAAATGTCGCGCCACGAGTAATAAATTGCTTTCGTGGTTTAGCAGCTTCATTCTTTCAATTCAAAACCAAGCCCCGGTTTGTTTGTGGGAAACAGTGTCCCGTTTCGCAAAATGACGGCACCGGATGTGGGATCGTCGATCAGGTCGAGATGACCATCCAGATCGGCGTATATGATGTTCGAGCGCGCAAGCGCCAGATGCAAGCCCGCGGCGATGGAGAGGGCTGATTCATCCATGCAGCCGATCATGGCTTCCAGTTTCGCCGCTTTTGCCACAGAATTGATGTGCAGTGCTTCGTTAATGCCGCCGACTTTCATTAATTTGATATTTAACATGTCCGCGAGATTTCGCCGGGCGAGCCGGAACACATCTCGCAATGTCAGCAAACTCTCGTCTGCCATGATCGGAATCGCGGCGCGGCTTGTGACGCGTCCAAGTAGATCGCCGTGACCTTTCGGTGTCGGCTGTTCCAGCAGCTCAATTGGCACTGTGCGCGTCTGCTCGACAAACCGCAGCGCCTGGTCGACAGAATATCCCTGATTCGCATCAAACCGGATTTCGATATTTTTACCAACCGCTTCACGAACTTTTATCGTTCGCACAATATCTGATTCGATATCAATCCCGCCTTTTAATTTAAGGCTTTTAAATCCACGTTGGACAAAATCGACTGCCCGGCGGACAGTTTCATCTTCCGAAAGAATACCGATGGTGACGCTGGTACGAATCCGATCGCGGAAACCACCCAGCAATTTCCATAAAGGTAGTCCGGCGTATTTTCCCATAATATCATAAAGCGCCATATCAATAGCAGCCAGTGCGGACGGGTGATCCGCCATTTTGCTGCGCAGTCGTTCCAACAGCATCACCGGGCGCAGCGGATCGGAATCTTTGATCAGGGGAATGGCGATATTCCCGATTGCATTAGAAACGCTTTCCGGCGTCTCGCCGGTGACTTCCTCGTCCGGAGCGGCACAGCCACAGCCGAAATACTTGTCATTCGTGTGAATCCTGATAAAAATATTGACGGCTTTATCGATGGTTTCATAGGCAATCGTGTACGGTTCCGCCAGGCGCATGGTGACTGACCATATTTCAATACGTGTGATTTTCATAAATGATCAATACCTTTTTTCGTAGATTTCTTCCGGTGTCAGACCCTTGATGTGCTCCACAAATTCCACCAGATTTTTGATCATCACGTCCCATATTTTGCGACCCTTTGCCTCGCTGGCTTTGGTTGGATCGCCGAGTACGCCGTTTGCCGAAATCTTCGCTGTGCGGGCATACCACTCCACGCTTCGTTTGGAGCTGAAATTCAGATAACGGATAGAAAATTGGGGCACGAATTTTTTCATTTTTCCCATCTGTACCAGATGCGGACGATTTGCCAGCGCGGTGCTGGTTTCGATTTCGCCGGCATGCACGTCGTTTGGAGTCTCGATCATCGTGTCAATGTCCGGATCGCTGGTTTCCCCGGAATCGACGCAGGTGAAAATGCGGGCATCGCGATTGATCATCTGCGCTGCGAACGCCAGCGCCGGACTATTCCCGCCGTGCCCGTTAATGATGACCAATTTTTTGATCCCGTTCCTGGCAGCGCTCATGCCGATGTCGTAAACAAACTGGCTCAGTGTATTATTGGAGACACTCAACGTACCTTT
>WJJN01000183.1 GCA_014729735.1 Candidatus Zhuqueibacterota bacterium | reverse complement strand
GTTGCGAAGCAGATCTTTCAAATCATCTTTGAGCGCGGAACGCTCGTCCGAAATTGGCTTCACCCGCTCATTTGTCGTGGCAAAGGTGATCAAAAACAGGAAAACGCACAGCACCGCGAATATCGACATCGTCAGTCGATATCCTTTGGCATTATTATTTACTTTTAATTGATATGAAACAGGATCTCCGTCTCGATCAGCGAACACATCGGCGATATCGATGACGTACTCATCGAATCCGGTTTGAATGATCACATCGTCGATGCCCTGCTCCACCACCGGCGGCATATTGCCCGGGGTTTCGATTGTCACCTCAAAACTGGTGCTCGTGATCGCGCCTTTATTATCATCGGCACTCACGGTAATTACAGCAGATCCCGGCATTTTCTTTTTCAATATCATTTGCGAATCCGTTACCAGCGCAGCAACCACGGCGGGATTATCGCTGCGTACCGTGTAGAACAGCTCATCGCCATCCGGATCATTGAAAATATTGGAAATGTCCAGCTCTTCCGAAGGAAATAAACCAAACGTCCGCGCCAGATCGAATTCACTGGTTTCGATTTCTTCCTCAAATGTGAGATCCGGCAGCTCGACCAGTAATTGCGGCGGATTATTATCCAGCTTTTGAACGTGAACCGTGAACGTATTTGTGGCAATTCCTCCGGTTCCGTCGTCTGCGGCAATTGTAACCCGCGCGCTGCCAATCCCCTGCTCTTTAATGACCAGCGTGCTGCCGTCCAGCTCCGGCTTCACAACCTCATCCATGCTGGACTTCACCTCGAATTCGAGGGGATCGTTATCCGGATCATCAAAAACATCCGACGCGAGAATCCGTTCTTCCCCGAATCCTTCATATAGCCACATGTCCGGGATCGCGGCATCGACAACCGGCGGATTTTCACCGGGCATATTCACTTTAAAAAGAAAATCCTCCTCCACGGTTTCGCCGAGACTATCTTCCGCAGTAATAGTGATCCGGGCAGTGCCGGTTCCGACCTCCTGCACAACCACCTGATTATTTTTTATCGATGCGGTGATCAGCGATTGATTATCCACGCCCAGTTGGCTCACCATATACAGCGCCAATCCCTGAATGAACAATCCGCCGACAAATGCACCAACGAAGCGGTACGAATTCAGACTCGTCCGTTCCAGATAATCCGAAGTCATCACACCGGACAGGGCTGAATAGGGGATCATGATCGCGGTATAAATGATCATCATGAAAATGTAGGTTGCGTACGCGTAAATGATTTTAAACGTCAGACCGAAATCCGGCGTCATGAACATCAGAATCCCGCCGATGCCGTACGGGACCGCCATCCACAAGATGTACGGGCGATATTTCCCCCAGCGGGTATTCGTCCGGTCGGCGAGCATTCCCATGATGGGGTCATTGATCGCATCGAACAGCCGCACGACGAAGAACATGGTCCCCACGACTGCCGCCGGAATTCCGAACGTGTCAGTGTAAAAAATCGGCAGAAAGAACATGATCGTCATCCAGATAATATTGGAAGCGATTTCGCCGATGCCATAACCTGCCTTCTCCCGAACAGGTATTTTCATTGCTTCAGAACTCATTCCATCTCCCTCATTTATTCAAAACAATCTGGTAATTTCCTCTTCCCTGAAATTCAATAAACGTATATTCATCCATTTTTTGTATCGAGCTGTTTACTTTAGCGCCGGATGCATTTTTGACAGAAACAGGCTGATCGAGATTTTTGAACATCAGCCTGTTCACCCCGAATGCATCGATATCGAAAGTACCATCCTGATTTATCTTATTAAGAACCACCGTGGATGCGACGAGAACATTCCGGTGCTCTGCATTTTCACGCATCCGAATTGTCAACTGATTGTCACCCCGTTCGAGCATTTTCTCGGGAATTTGAAATGAACCCGTAATCGCTTCTCCATTGAGCACCAGTTCGTCAATTTCGCCCTGTCCCTCGAACGTCACATCGATCAGCGCGTTTTTGTACTCATAATCTGTCAGGCTTTCGAGATATTTCGTCGCCCGCGCCGCAATCCCGAACGGCAATCGCCGCACACCGAAATTCGTCACTGCCGACAGCCACGGCGCGATGGAATAGACCAGTGGTCGCACATCATGGAACGGATCTCCGTCCTCCTGATCTACCAGCTCCGGGACAGCGTACGGCATGGGCAGGTATTTTCCCGGACGAACGCTCTGCGGAACGAGATAATCCAGCGCTGCCATCATCTCATCTTCATCGTGGATTTCGGTATCCATGCTCGTAATCAGCGCGTTGTATGCACATAAAAACGCCCCTTTCGGAGACGTGCGCACATCATCCAGTAATTGATTTTTAATATCCCGATATTTTCCCGGCATATCTGGTTTGAATAACGGCAGCGCCAGCGCCCATCGAAAATCAGTGCGATCCATGCCGTATGGATCTGCTGTGAGAATCTCGCCATCCGTGGTTACTAAATCGCCGTAAGAAGGGAGCACATCTTCATGATTATAAAATTTACGCATATTCTTTTCAAGAGCCCCGGCTTTATCCAGATACTCCGCCGCCTTTTCGCCTTCTTCCATCG
>WJJN01000815.1 GCA_014729735.1 Candidatus Zhuqueibacterota bacterium | reverse complement strand
ATGGCAGAGATGATAACGGACAGCAGGTGGCAAGTGGCATTTACGTTTATAAACTCTCTGCGGGAAAACAGTCGTATACAAAGCAGATGACGCTGGTTCGATAATTATCGTACGATTTTTTGACTTAGATTTAATCTGATCGAACGCCGGAGCGAATTGCAGAACTTTGCATCCGTTCTGGCGTTCTTCCATCTCTTTTTGCATCTCGATATTCACATCCATGAATAATTAAAAGTATGAAGCATATTTCTAAAACTATGAGGAGTTGTATCATGAAAAAAGTATTAGTTTCGATTTTTATGCTGATATTCTGCAGCGCGCTTATTGCTGAATCACCATTTAAAGTAACAAACAAAAACGTATTAAATGATGATCAAAACCATCTTGTTTCGCCACAATGGTCACCCGATGGAGGTTACCTTGCCGCCGCCGGTGTCAATTATGGCTCGATTTGGATTTATGATTTTGAACAATCAAGCTGGTCAAAACTTGTCGAGGGAAATGGCTCTGGTTGGGATTTTGCCTGGTCGCCAGATAGTAAAAAAATCTCGTTCCGCGCCAATGTTTTTGAAAAGCGGCGCAAGAAAACAACGATCAAAGTCGTGGATGTCGCAAGCAAAAGTACGGAGCAGCTTGTTGATTACAGTAAAAATTACAGCACCCCGGACTGGATCACGAGCGAGGTTGTCGCCTACGTCCATGAGCAGGAATTCAAAACTGTCCGCGCGACGGATAAAAAGGATGATCAACAGGCAACTGCCGTGAAACAGAATCCGATTGTTTTATCCATGGCAGCCGGGCATGTAGTTCGCAACGCAGAAGGTACTCAAAAGTTGCTCCATAATGCGGAATGGCAGATTTTCAATCCTGCCTATTCCCCGGATGGTACGATGATGGCGTACGAGAAACCGGGCGGCGGCATTTATTCACTCAATATCGAGACAAACCAGGAATCAGAGATTGCCAGCGGCGAGATGCCCGCCTGGTCACCGGATGGCAAATACATTGTTTACGCCACGCCGAAGGACGATGGACATCAAATCCTGTCCTCGGATTTATGGATCTGCAATGTGAACGGCTCAAATAAGCAGCAGATCACCAGAACAGATGATGTGAAAGAAATGCACCCTACATGGTCTCCGGATGGAGCCACAATCGCTTGTGACGATGAAGGGAAAATTATTCTCCTTTCAATTCAAAAACAAAAAACTAAAAGAATTGAAAAAGTCGAAGAAACGCGAAGAGACAGATAGTTACGAAGTTTTATGGAGTGGAACTGTATCAAAAGTCTGATTTTCTCATTTGATGTCATTCCGGGCTTGTCCCGGAATCTCATAATTATCAATAAGTTAGGAGATTCCTGCATTCGCAGGAATGACACCAAAAAATGACTTTGGATACAGTCCCATAGCAGCGAAGCCGCTATCACGCTCAACATCTTAGCCATTTACAGGATTTCCGAAGTCTGCGGGACTTCGGAAATCTGAAGTGTTAATCGATTCAAATTATTTGCAGCCAAAAAGACGACTGCAATGCAGCGAGACACTCGCTGCACTCCAAAAAAAACATGGGAGAGAATCAAATTATGAGAAAATTATTATGGGCATGCGCTCTGTTTATAACAACTACGGCATTCGCCCAGCAGGATTTATCAGGTTTAAAATTTTGTGTTGATCCCGGACATGGTGATTACCCCAACGACAAACCTTTTGAAACCCGGATCAATATGCGCGTGGTAAACTATCTGAAAGCCTACCTTGAGGATTACGGCGCAGAGGTAATTTTAACAAGAACCGACTCAACTGCCGATATCAGTCTTTCTCAAAGGGAATACATTGCGAACAGCAACAATGTCGATTTCTTCCTTTCTGTTCATCATAACGCATTTCAGGGCGATGCTAACTATACTCTTGTTCTGTACCAGGAGCGCTACGGCGGTGGAGCACGGTGGGCAGGTCAATCCGATGTGATGTCACAAATTATGGCATATTATATTAATAAATATATTTACACCACTGGTTATTATTACCGCGGGGATTTATCCTTTTTAGGTTTTAATCTTGGTGTATTGAATAATCTGTCCATGCCCGGGGTGCTTAGCGAAGCGTCCTTTTGGGATTATGTGCCTGAGATTCATCGCCTGAATTCAGAACGATATTTAAAACTGGAAGCATTTTCATTGGTCCATTCTTTTCTGGAATACTATGAAGTACCCAGAAAAGTGCATAATTTTGTCGAAGGTGTGGTAGTGGATACAGAAAGCGAGAACGTGCGCGATGTAAAAGTGACTTTGACAAATGGCCAGCACGAAATGACTTATTTCACGGATTCGGAAAATATCGGAATTACAGAACAGGATTTCGGCTGGTCCGGCTTTCCTTACATCCCTGAAGTGAAAAACGGAATGTATTTTTTCGAGGATTTTCCTTCAGGAGAAGCCAGGTTAATTTTTGAGAAGGAAAATTACATTCAGGATACATTGAATATCGTAATCAAAGACAGCACCACAAATCGCCAACGCCGCCAGTATATGCAGTCGACAATTCCGCCATTTATCATTTCGACCATTCCGGCGCAGGGAGATACAAATTTCCCCGCGTGGGATTATATCATTATCGATTTCAACCGAAAAATGGATCTTGCATCTGTAGAGGAAAATTTTTCAATCGATCCACCATCTGAAGGTGAATTTATATGGTATAACGACACAAGACTAATTTTTCGCAGTGATACACTCGATTTTGAGACGAATTACACCATCACTATTTCCGGTGATGCAATGGATCAATATGGTTATTACCTTGACGGAAACGGTGACGGAACCGGCGGCGATGATTTTGTGCTGTATTTCAAAACAGGAGCGCAGGATATGTCAGCACCGGAACTGCTCAGTTTTTCTCCTGGCGGAGGCGAAGATATTGGAAATTTACGACCAATTATAAATATCACGTATAATGAACAGCTAAATCCGGCTTCCATAACTGACGGAATTTTTGAATTAGAACGGCACAGTAATAAAACGCTGGTGCCTGGAATTCTTGGGCATTATGTCGTCCATGAGCGCAGCATTCTTTGTTTTTTCCCGGGAGAACAATTACAGCCATCTGAACGATATCTCATGCGGGTAAATGAAGGTCTGCAAGATTTGTTTGGAAATACCGTGACAATAACAAAGGCATCGAATTTTAAAACGACAGATGCCTATTACAGCGATGTCTTAACAATCGATGATTTTGACACCGGAGTCACAGATAACTGGTGGAATCCCAACGGCAGTGGTAGCACCACGGGAATCGTCGCGGATAGTACTGTCCGGAGTTCCGAGCAGAGCATTATTAATCATTTATATCAAAGCAGCGGATCAATTAAACTCACGTACAAGTGGGAAACTGCTATGAGCGAATGGCTGCTGCGGATGTATCTTGCCGGCGGAACGCCGCGTTCGGTGACATTCGACAATGAAAGCATTCTGCAGGTGTACGTTTTCGGCGATGGCAGCGGCAACCAGTTCCGTTTCGCCGTGGATGATAACTATCCTACAGCCGGCGCCACAAATCACGAAGTGAGCCCATGGTACACCATCGACTGGATTGGCTGGAAACTGGTTTCCTGGGATATGGCGCAGGATGGCACGGGCACCTGGCTCGGCGACGGCACTCTCGACGGAACCTTGCGTTTCGACAGTATTCAAATGACCTATTCTGACACCGGCTCCGTAAGTGGCATGCTCTTTTTTGATGATTTGCGAGTCGTGCAGCAGAAATACATTGGCGTGGAAATCGCCGATCAGAAGCAGTTGCCGGATGGATTTGTGCTTCACCAGAATTATCCCAATCCATTCAATCCGCATACCACGATTCAATATGAATTACCGGCTGGCAGTCATCAGGTGAAGCTGGCAATTTACGACATCTTGGGAAAACAGGTGCGGGTGCTGGTGGATCAGGTTCAACAGGGAGGTAGTTATTCGTTACAATGGGATGCCAGGGATAATTCCAGGATGCCGGTCGCCAGCGCGATTTATATCTATAAATTGTATACAGGTCAGCATGTACAAAGCAAGCGTATGATTCTGCTGCATTAGTACAATCCGGATTTTCTAAGCTTCTCGTTTTCATTTGTAAAAGCGACACATTTGAAAGGATGTGTCGCTTTTTTTCAATGAAAAATAAACACTGTAATAATTGATATACTACTTGACATTTTAACAAAAATTCACTATATATTATTATTATTTGAGTATTCTCCAAATTTTGTTCAGAGCTTTGATTTAGTAATTTTATTGATTTTGGATCAGGGGGCACTTCAATAAAAGAATAAAGTACATTCTCTGAATTCCTTCCAAAAATTGAAGCGCCAATTCATCATCTTTATCAGATTTTACATCAAGCATTTTTCACAGTTTAAGATTTTTTTGTTCATTAATTAATCGGGGAGGTGATAGTTCCGAAATACTGCACCCTCTTTTATTGCATTTCATGTAATCCATTATTCCAAACATAAGAGGAAAATTATGAGAACAAAAAAAATCACTTTTGTAGCAATGGTGACCATATTCGTCGTTCTCGGATTTATTCCAAAGTTAACGGCGCAAGCGATGATCTGGTCAGAAAATTTTACCTATCCGGATGGGACTTTCAGTGGAAGTGGAGGAAAGTGGTCCGTTGATACTTCCAACTGCAGCTTCGATGGTGATGATCATTTTGAAGTCCGGGACAATAGAATAGAGGGCAATGATCTCGACGGAGAAGCGATCTGGACTTCGGAATCAATAGATATCTCCGGATATTCCGATGTATCAATTTCGGTTGATCTCAGGGAAGTGGGATCGATGGAATCAAGTGATTATATTCGTCTTTACTACAAACTTGATGGCGGATCAGAAATTCTTTTTTCGATCAATGGAGACAACACGGACGATTTTACGAACGCAACGGCAGAGCAAACCGGCTTAAATGGCAATGATCTTGTGATTGTCATCAGAATGAGCAACAGCGCAAATGATGAGAAGCATCGTTTCGATGATGTGCTCGTTGAAGGGTACGAGCCCGGAAATCCAGGCTCACCTACTGATAATGGAGTAAAGCCGGTGTGGGTCGATGGAAACCCGGATTGTGGAGATGCACATGATTCAGGGCTGTGCGATTGCGCAACCGGATTTAAGCCAACAGAACCAGGTTTGGGAACTTTCACTTATCCCGATGGGGTGAACGAGGT
>WJJN01000182.1 GCA_014729735.1 Candidatus Zhuqueibacterota bacterium | reverse complement strand
TATGGAGAAAATACCGTTGCCGAACATACGTTCGCGCTCATACTCGCTTTGTCGCGGAATGTTCACAAAGCCTATATGAAAACCATCCGTCGCGATTTCTCGATCGACGGTCTAAAAGGATTTGATCTGAAAAGAAAAACACTTGGCGTGATCGGTGCGGGATTCATTGGATTGAATGTCATAAAAATCGCCAAAGGCTTTGACATGGATGTGCTGGCGTATGATGTCAATCAAAATAAAATGCTGGCGGAAGTGTTGGATTTCAAATATGTATCAATGGATACGCTGCTCGGAAATTCGGATATCATTTCTCTGAACGTACCGTATAATAAGCACACTCATCATTTGATAAATAAAGAAACCATTCAGAAAATCAAGCGCGGAGCGATTTTGATCAATACGGCACGCGGTGCGATTGCGGACACCGAGGCGCTCATAGAGGCGCTGGATCAGAAAATTCTGTCTGGCATCGGACTCGATGTATTAGAAGGAGAGGGATTGATTAAAGAAGAGAAGCAGTTGCTTTACGATCAAAAGAAAATCGACGAGATGGGCAAGATTGTGAAGGATCATATTCTGCTAAGCAAAGATAACGTCGTCTTTACACCGCATATTGCTTTTTATAGTCAGGAAGCATTGGAAAGAATTCTGGAAAATACGGCGACGAATATCAAAACGTTTCTGGCAGGTAATTGCCAGAATGTGGTAAAAGCATGAAATCGAGCAAGACCCTTGCGAAGGTTTTAAACTTCGCAAAGGTGCATAAAGAAAGGAAACAACAAAGAAAGAAATACCGATGAGTGACCGAATCCAAAATGCAACAACTCTTGAAAATGCCAACGGGGATGAGGAAACGTGTTCCGTATTAGACATCGGAGAAATCAGGATCTCCGAAGTCAATATCCTCATGGAAAGACTCACCGAACTGCGCCTGCATGACCGCATCCCGGATATGCTGTTGATTATGAATCATCCGGCGTCTTTAGCAGTCGGTGCGCGCCCCTTCAATCCCGATGATTTGGCGAAACCGCAAATTTATTTCGAACAACAGGGCATTTATCTGTTTAAATCCATACGAGGTGGCGGTCTGACCTATCATTGGGACGGTCAACTGGTCTGTTATCCCATTCTGAAATTGAATCCTCATGAACAAAATCTATCCAACTATATGTACCGTCTTGAAGAGGTGGGAATCAGGACGTTAAAAGATTATGGCGTGACTGCAAGCAGGCGTCGTGATGAGACGGCACAAATTGGTCTCTGGCATAAGGGCAAAAAAATCGCTTCGACCGGCGTGCATATCTCGCGCTGGGTGACTAGTTTCGGCTTTGCATTGAATTTGACAGGAAATATTGAACCGTCTCTGTATATCAGACCGTGTGGTTTGAAAGATGTGTGTTTGACAACTATCGCCGAAGCAACCGGTAACGAGCCAGATCGAGCTGCAGTGAAAAGTTCGGTGATCCGCCATTTTCAAGACGTGTTTCATCGTCGGATCAATATTTCCAGCAATGGAAGAGATGAGCTAAAATACATGACACTTTTAGAAAAAGAAGGGAGAAACACGCTGGACTCAATGTTAAACAGTCCGGTTAAAATAAATAATCGTTAAACAGGAGAAAAATAGAAATGAAACTGATTCAAATACTGGATGAGAACGGAAAGTACAAAGCGGATGATCTTGCCGATATCAAGGAGCAGGAGATACGCAAAATGTATCGGCTGATGATCCTGACCCGGTTGTGGAACGACAAGGCGATGTCGCTTCAGCGGCAGGGCAGACTGGGCACGTTAGCCTCGGTCCGCGGTCAGGAAGCCTCCAATGTCGGAATGGCACTGGCACTGCAAGCCGGGGATTGGTTTGTGCCTGCGTTCCGTGAATACGGATCGCTGTTCACACTTGGCATTTCAATGAAGAATCAATACCGCTATTGGGGTGGTGACGAGCGCGGGAATTACATCCCGGAAGATAAACGCGTTCTGCCCACTTGCATCACTGTCGGCGCTCATTTATGCCACGCTGCAGGAATGGCGGTGGCTGCAAAAACCAGGGGCGAAAAAAGCATGATCCTGTCTTCTTCGGGAGATGGCTCCACATCGCAGGGTGATTTTCATGAAAGCCTTAATTTAGCAGGACTGTGGAAATTGCCGGTGGTTTTTGTGATTCAAAATAATCACTGGGCGATTTCAGTGCCGGTGGAAAAACAGACGGCTACTAAAACACTTGCCGAGAAAGCCGCAGCGTATGCTATCGACGGTTTGCGAGTGGATGGCAACGATGTATTTGCAGTGTATAAAACCGTGAAGGAGCGAGCCGATATCGCCCGAAACGAATTCAAACCAGCGCTGATTGAACTGGTGACGTATCGCATGGGAGATCATACCACGGCTGATGATGCCACTCGCTATCGGAAACCCGATCTGCTGAAAACATGGGAAAAACGAGATCCAATCGAACGGGTAAAGAAGTATCTTATGAAAGAACTGGACTGGAGTGAAGAAAAGGATAAGGAATTGGTTGAAGAATGCACGAAAGAAGTTGAACAGGCTGTAAAAGAATATGAAAATAGCGATATGCCGGAACCGGAAACCATGTTCGATTATATGTACAATGAGATGCCCTGGCATTTAAAGGAACAGTTAGAGGAAGTGAAGGAGTTAACGCAAGCAGGAGGGAAAAAATAATGGCACGAAAATCGATGATTCAGGCGATAAATGAAGCCCTGCATCAGAAAATGGAAGATGATGAGACCGTCGTAGTTCTGGGAGAAGATGTCGGAATCGATGGCGGTGTTTTTCGGGCGACATTGGGCTTAATAGATAAATTCGGAGAAAGCAGGGTGATGGACACGCCACTGGCGGAGTCTTCAATTGTTGGTGCAGCCATAGGGATGGCAATCAATGGATTGAAGCCCGTGGCAGAAATTCAGTTTCTTGGTTTTATTTACCAGGGATTTGATCAAATCCTGTGTCATGCAGCTCGTTATTTGCACCGCAGTCAGGGGCGCTATTCTATCCCAATGGTTGTACGGGCGCCGTATGGTGCCGGCGTGAAAGCGCTGGAGCATCATTCCGAAAGCACCGAAGCACATTTTGCCCACATCCCCGGATTGACGGTTGTGATTCCCTCCACGCCAAAAGATGCCAAAGGTTTACTGATATCTTCTATCGAGCATCCGGGACCTGTGATTTATCTGGAGCCAAAACGGCTTTATCGATATAAAAAGGAAGAAGTACCGGAAGAAATATACCGGACTCCCATCGGCAAAGCGGAAACTGTACGAGAAGGTGCGGACATTACGCTGGTTGGCTGGGGCGGCATGATTCCTGTGATGCAGGAAGCAGCAGAGCATGTCGACAACGAGGGCGTTGATGCGGAGGTAATCGACCTTCGTACCATTCTGCCATTCGATGTCGAAACGATCACGAAGTCGGTGGAGAAAACCGGGAGGCTCGTAATTGTCCACGAAGCCCCGCGCTCTTTCGGTGTGGGAGCAGAGATTGCAGCAATCGTCGGCGAGCGAAATCTGCTGCATCTCCTGGCGCCAATCCAGCGTGTGACCGGCTACGATATCATTCCGCCGCTATCAAAACTGGAAGATTATAATTACCCGAATTCAGAACGAGTTGTAAAGGCAATTCATAAAACAATGGAGTTTTAATCATGAGGTATACATTTCGTCTTCCCGATGTTGGTGAGGGAATTCATGAAGCAGAAATCGTGAGCTACGAAGTTCAGGTCGGCGATGCGATTAAATCCGACGAAGTCATTATCAAGGTGGAAACCGATAAGGCTGTGGTGACGCTTCCGGCTCCGGCAGATGGAAAAGTGCTGGAAATTCCTCATGAGCCCGGAGATGTGGTCGCTGTCGGCGATCCGCTCATCATAATTGATGCCGAAGGTGAAGTTGAGGAAGAAGTTGCTGCGGAACCGGCAAAGGAGGAGCAGCCGGAACCGGAGAAGAAAGAAAAACCGAAAAAGGTTCCGAAAAAAGCAGCGGCTGAGAAACCACAGGAAAAAGAACCTGCTGTTGCAGAAGCTCAGACTGCGCCACAGAAACGGGTACTGGCAACGCCACATACGCGTCATCTGGCACGGGAGTTGGGTGTCGATATAAACCGGGTGAAAGGAACAGGCTCCCGCGGTCGCGTGACTGATGATGATGTTCGTCGCTCAGTGAAAGAAGCACCGGCTGAAGCTCCGAAGATACCGCGTGCAGCGGCTGTGGATCATGAGCCATCCACATTGGGATTTGATTTTGAAAAATATGGTGCGACACGTCGCGAGCCCCTGAAAGGCATTCGTAAGCGCATTGCCGAGGTAATGGTACGTTCGTTTTCAACCATTCCGCATGTTTCACATACGGATGAAGCCGATGTTACCGAATTAATGGAAGTGATTAAGAAAGAGAAAGCACAGGCTGAACAGCGCGGCATCAAATTGACGGTGACGTCGCTGATCGTGCGGGCTGTGGTTGCGGCGTTAAAGGAATATCCTGAAGTAAATTCATCACTGGATGAAGAAAGCGGTGAGATCGTTTACAAGGATTATTATCATATCGGGATTGCCACGGATACGGAAAACGGATTGATGGTTCCGGTAGTCAAGAACGCCGATAAAAAGAGCGTCATTCAAATCGCGCAAGAGATTCAGCAGCTTTCAGAGCAAGCACGCAGCCGGGAAATAGATCTTGAAGATTTGCGCGGGGGCACGTTCAGTATCACCAATGTCGGCGCAATCGGCGGCACGCATGCCACGCCTATCATCCAGCATCCGCAGGTGGCTATTCTCTGCCCGCTGGCTGCGAAAAAGCGCCCGGTGGTAAAGGACGATGAGGTCGTCATCAGGACGATGATGCCGCTGGTCGTTTCATTCGACCACCGCATCCTCGACGGCGCGCAAGTTGCCCGGTTTACGAACAGGCTGGTCAGCCTGCTGGAAAATCCGATGAGGATGCTAATAGATATTGTATAGTGGCTTTTGAAATTTGATAGTATTAAATGACGTATGAATTTTTAATTAGGATTCTGTAAATTCCAAATATCAAATTACAATAAAAAAATCAAATAATCAAAATAATTTATATTGAGAGGCATTTGTTTCTAATTGGTTGTTTTGAAAATTGAGAATTATTTGGAATTTGGTGCTTGGGGATTGGAATTTACCTGAATATTGGTGTTTTCAAAGTTAGAATTCTAAATTAAATCAATGGTGAAGAATCGATTCATAAAAAAGGATAAATTATGGTAGTTGGTGATTTTACACAAAGCGTTGAAACCGTGGTTATCGGTTCGGGTCCCGGTGGTTACGTTGCCGCGATCCGTGCCGCCCAACTGGGACAGGAAGTCGTCCTGGTCGAAAAAGACCTGATTGGCGGGATTTGCCTTAACTGGGGCTGTATTCCGTCCAAAGCGATGATCGAGGTATCCGGTTTAAAACATCATCTGTCAATTGCAAACGATATGGGACTGATTACGAAGGATGTATCTGTGGATATGGCTAAAATGCATGAATGGAAAGATGGCGTTGTGTCTAAATTGCGGAAAGGCGTTGAAACGCTGTTGTCAAAGAACGGTGTCGATGTAGTTCGCGGGAGTGCATCATTTTCAGAGCCAGGACATTTGCTTGTAGATACGAAAGAAGGACTTCAGCGCCTGAAGTACAAGGATGTGATTATCGCCACCGGTTCGCGTCCCATCGAGCTGCCGCAAATGCCATTTAGTGATGAGAATATCATCGATTCGAATGATGCAGTATCACTACAGGATGTCCCGGAAAGGATGCTTGTTGTCGGTGCCGGATCGGTGGGTTTGGAGCTGGGAATGGTCTATGCAAAGCTTGGATCAGAAGTTACGATTATCGAAATGCAGGAAAACTTGCTTCCGTGGCTCGAACCGGAGATGGCACGGGTCCTTTCAAAGTCTCTGAAGAAAAGCGGTATCAATTTGATGCTGGGTTCTAAAGTAACTGATATGAAGAAACTAAAGGACACGGCAGAAGTCACGTATAGCAATGGAGATAACGAAAAAAATATCCAAGTGGATAAAATACTGGTTGCAGTAGGTCGTCATCCGAATACCGAAGATATCGGACTGGAAGAACTGGGCTTGAAAACAACGGATCGTGGATTCATCGAAGTGAACGAGAAAATGCAGACAGCGCTGGAACACGTGTATGCAATCGGCGATCTTATTGCAGGACCTATGCTTGCTCATCGGGCGTCGCACATGGGCAAAGTTGCGGCAGAAGCGATTTCAGGAGAGCCCGCAGCATTCGACAACCTCGGGATTCCGGGAGTAATATTCAGCGATCCGGAAATATC
>WJJN01000181.1 GCA_014729735.1 Candidatus Zhuqueibacterota bacterium | reverse complement strand
TAGTATGAGAATATAAGTCCACTCACTGCGCCGAAAATACCGAGAATTATGGAAAGAATCGTCATAGAACGGAATGTGCGGGAAAGCAGCCGTGCAGTGGCAGCAGGGATAACGAGAAATGCAGCAATTAGCACGATGCCCACGACTTTTATTGCCGAAACAACTGTTACCGCAATAAGCACGGCAAGAATGTAATCATCTTTTACAACGGATAGATGATCAGTTTCCGCAAGCTCACGGTCGAATGACGCATACGCCCAGCGCCGCCAGAAAGGGAATGTAAGAAAGGTAATGATCGCTACAGCAACGGTCATCCGAATGTCTCGCGTTGTAACTGCGAGGATCGAACCAAAAAGATATGTGAATGCATCGCTGGTGTATTCCCGCTTCAGGAAAAGAAAAACGATACCTAGTGCCATGGACACGGAAAAGAAAATGCCGACAGCAGTATCGTTGCCGAGCTGGGTTCGTGTTTTGACCCAAAATATTCCGATTGCTACCAATATTGTAAATGGCACGGCGATCCACAGAGGTTCCTGATTCAACAGAAGTCCCAGGGCGACGCCACCAAATGCCGCGTGCGCCAGTCCGCTGCCAAGGAAACTGAGCCCGCGCTGGACGACGAACACGCCGTAATAACTCGCCAGAAATCCCACCAGCGCACCGGCGATGAGTGCCCGCTGCATAAACGGGAGAGAGAGAATTTCATTCATGAGCTTCTATCAGAAATTTAAGTTTGTGTTTGTGACCAATATGTCCGTAAGCTTTCCTTAAATACTCTTCATTTAATGCCTCACCCGGTGTGCCAAAGCTAATTTGTTTTCGGTTCAGCAACAGGACAAAGTCCGCATGATGGGTTGCCGCGTGCCAGTCGTGTGTAATCATTAGAATGGTTGCGTTGGTTTGCTGTTGATAGTCTTCTAGCATGCGGTACATGTCTTCTTCACCCACGGCATCGATTCCCGTCGCCGGTTCATCGAGCATCATTAATTTTGGAGATCGAACGAAACTTCTTGCCATGCACACACGCTGCAATTCACCGCCGGATAATCTGCCAATCGGACGGTCTGCAAGATGAGCCGCACCCACTTTGCCCAGTGCAGATAATGCCATTTGACGGCGTTCTTTACGGAAACGCCAGGGCCAGCGCTGCGTCAATCCTGTGTAAACAAGTTCGATGGAGAGCGCCGGGAAACTGCGATCCATGGTTTTTGCCTGGGGTACATAGCCAACCAGTTCCGGCGATACATCTGCCGGATCTTTTCCGAAAACCCGGACATGTCCCGATGTCGGCTCGATTAATCCCAGCAGCACTTTCAAAAATGTGGATTTTCCGGCGCCATTTGGTCCCACGATTGCCACAAAAGCACCTTCGGGTATTTTTAGCTCCAGGTCGCACAATGCGAGATAGTCGCCGATTTCCACATTCACTGATTCGACACTGACGACGGATTTGCTCATTGCATCGCCTTTACCAATTTTCGAGTGTTATATAATATAATATCATCGTATGATTGAAGATTTTCCAGTCCTCCCAACGGATCGAGCTCCACAACTTTAGCTGCTGTGGATTCAGCGACAATCTCTGCTGCTCTATCAGGCAACTGAGGATGAGTACATATTACACTCACCTGCTCACTATTGACTTTATCAATAAGATTTTTCACTTCTCTCGGAGTCGGTTCTTTGCCCGGACTTTTTTCAATAATATCCGTGACCGTAAAATTATACCTTTGAAAATAGTATCGGAAAAACGGATGCGATAATATCACGGTTCGGATTTTGATTGGCGCTAATAATTTGTTAATTTTCAAATGCAAAGAATCCAAACGAACCTTAAATTTTTCTGCATTTTTTTTATACGTTTGCTCGCCTCCCGGGTCAAGTGTCGCAAGTTTTTGGACGAGATTCGGTATAAGTGCTTTCACGGTCAGAGGATCGGTCCAAAAATGGGGATCAATATGTGATTCATGCTCTGCTTCGGATTCTTCTCCGTGAATGTGTATATGACCGTTAAAATGAAATCTATGCGACTCCGGAACCAATTCGATAAATGCAATTGTCTGCTTTGTTTGAAATTTTAGTGCCCAGTTATCAAGATTCGATGCGCCGTAGAATAATGCTGTTGCTCCCTCTACCTTCCGCATGTCCGATGGACGCATTTCATACGTATGCGGGGAAGCTCCCGGTGGCAGCAATTCGTGAATAGTCCCGCGGCTCCCAACCACTGACTGCAATATTTCTTTGAACGGATGTATTGTGGTTACATATCGTGATTGTGCGTAACACCATCCAGCCGTTAAGATAAAACAGAGAATTAATATTTTTTTAATCATCGCTCCATCTCATTTCACTGTTTCTGAATTTTGTCTGTTAATGTACTATATTTTAAAATGATAATCAAGCTATTTTCAATGAAATCGCTTGACCGGCTGTTTTTATTTCTGCAAAATATTTTTTGTTCGTTCATATTTTTTTTGCTTCTCTTTTGATTATTTCGTATATTTCAAAATCAAAATGCAAAGTCAGGGAGAATCGATTTATGAATATCCAACCGGTGGAATTTACACTGGACAAGCAATTGCTGTCGATTGACTGGTTCTTTATTATTCTGTTCATCGTGTTTTCGATTGGGATCGGGATTTATTTTTCGAAACGGGGACGCCGGAGCATTGGTGATTATTTTGCGTCGGGACAGGGCATGCCGTGGTGGATTCTGGGCACCTCGATGGTGGCGACGACTTTTGCGGCAGATACGCCGCTGGCGATCAGCGGGCTGGTGGTGAAGCAAGGCATCTGGGGTAACTGGTTCTGGTGGGCGCAAATCCCGATGTTCATGCTCGGTGTGTTCTTTTTCTCGCGGCTGTGGCGCCGCTCCCGGATTCTGACTGATACCGAGCTGGTGGATCTTCGTTATTCCGGCAGATCATCAAAAATCCTGCGCGGATTCCGGGCGCTGTATTTCGCACTGCCTTACAACTGCCTCGTCATGGGCTGGGTTATTCTCTCGATGACCAAAATCATGGACCTGACCTTCAATCTGCCCAAGCACTGGGCGGTGATGATCTGCATTCTGATTACCGTACTATATTCTTCGATTTCCGGCTTGTGGGGCGTGATGGTCACAGACTTCTTTCAATTCTTTCTGGCGATGGCAATGGCGATTTTTCTGGCGATCATTTCCGTGGATGCAGCCGGCGGCTTCGAGGTCATTATCTCTAAAATGCAAAATCTGTACGGCGCAGAAAAAGCCGCGTCCATGACGTCGCTGATCCCTTCGATAGATGCGCCGGAGCACGGTTTCGCGATTTTCATGCTCTATATTTTCGTCCTCTGGTGGACCGTTGGCAATACCGACGGCGGCGCGTATTATGCGCAGCGAATGATCTCGGCGAAAAACGAGAAGCATTCGTTCCTGGGATATCTGTGGTTCAATGTCGCCTATTTCTGCCTGCGTCCCTGGCCCTGGATTATCGTGGGAATGGTTGCAGCGGTTCAGTTTCCGGGCATCGGTACCACAGATCCTGTCAGCGGGGAACTGATCAGAGACCCGGAGCTGGGATATATCGCAGTGATGCTAACCTACCTCAAACCCGGACTACTGGGAATAATGCTCGCTTCCTTTCTCGCAGCGTTCATGTCCACAATCAGCACACAGATCAATTGGGGCGCATCGTACATCATCAATGATTTTTATCGCCCATTCATTAAAAAGGATGCTTCGGAAAAGCATTATGTGCGCGTTTCCGTGATGTGGGTCATTCTGCTTGCGATCCTCGGTGGCGGAGTTTC
>WJJN01000814.1 GCA_014729735.1 Candidatus Zhuqueibacterota bacterium | reverse complement strand
GCTGATCAATAGTTTATTAATTTTCGGATTTATTTATATTCTGATTTGGCTATTGTTTTTTTCAGGTCTGCCAAATGCTGAAGAAATCAAATCATACCGACCACCGAAGACTGTAAAGCCGTCCCATGTAAATTGGGACGGTAATATCCGGCAGCCGGTTTATATCTGGGCGCCCCTGCATCAAATTTCGATCCTGCTGCGCAAGGCGGTTGTCGTAAGCGAAGACGATCGGTTCTATTATCATAACGGTGTCAATTTCGAGATGATGAAGGAGGCATTTTCGGTCAATTGGACGAAGAAGCGATACGTGCGCGGAGCCAGTACCATTACCATGCAGTTGGCGAGAAATGCATTTCTGCATAAGAAAAAAACGCTGCGTCGCAAGATCAGAGAGATCATTCTGGCGCGGCGAATCGAAAAGGTGCTCAGCAAGCAGCAGATTCTGGAATTATATTTAAATATCGCAGAATGGGGAAAGAATATTTATGGTGCCGAGGCAGCGGCACGTTTTTATTTTGAAAAACCAGCAGCAAAGCTAAACCTGGCAGAATCAACGTTACTTGCCGGAATGCTTCCAAATCCGAAATACTTCAATCCGTTTGAGCGGATGCGAAGCTGTAAGCGCATGCAAAAACGCGTGCTCTGGTTATTGCAAATATCGCGTCATATAACCGAGGAACAAGTAGAGCGGGCATATCAAAAGGATATTCGGCTGCGCGGAGAGCCATATCTGCGCGAGGATTTTAATATTGCGGTAACCGACTCCAGCGAAGAAAGCAAATATCTTATGCCGGTGCTGCCCTCGATGAAGGCGGCACCGCGCATACCTCGTTCTTTAAAAAAGGAGCGGTTTGTGCAACCAACAGATTCATCACGTGAAATTGAAAAATAACGATTTTTTTTATCCCTTGACTTTTATCCCTACATTTTCTATATTTTATCATCGATCTTTGAAAAAATTATGTCAGAAGTCGGCTGCCAGGCTGAAAATTAATTCCCTGAAAGCTCGCCGTGTATTCAGCGTAAAGGATTCTTAGGTACCGCTATATATGTTAGTTCCGAACTAACTAATAACCGACACGCGCCAACTAAAGTTTTCTCTTCTGGCATAAAAATTAATTAACTCAATCAGATCCAATTGTTTGAGTTACCTCTTGGATCCCAGTGATTCACACCTCATAATTCACTCGATATTATTACCTCTCTCAATAAATTCTGAACCATATTGCTGGTATCTCTATCTTGAACGCCGCTATCGAAGGCGAATAAAGAGGATTCTGCATTACTAAATAGTATGTTTACTCAATAAATAATTTAACATGCATAACCTAAAAGAGAAGACAATGACTCCTTCATTGCAAAAAGAGTATGAAGATCCCTGGAACAGAGTGGTCATTGATCTAAACGCGTTGAAATACAACTATGAATATCTGCGATCCCAACTACCCGCAGGTGTGATTTTCTATTCAGTTCTGAAATCCGATGCTTATGGTCATGGATTGACAGAGGTCGCCAATGTATTGGTGGGTTCCGGCTGTACACATTTTGCCGTCGAGTCACCCCAGGAAGGCATCAGGCTGCGTAATGAAGGAATTACTGCGGAAATTTTACTGATGAATCCCATTCCCACGTGGATGGCAGGGCTGGCAGTACGGCATGATTTGAGCGTATCGGTAATCCATCCGGATATTTTGCAACCATTGCAAGATGCAGCTCAAATGATGGGCAAAACATGTCGCATTCATTTAAACGTCAATGTTGGTTTGAACCGCCTCGGTTTATCACCAGAAATGATCATTAAGATTGCAAAACACGCATCGAAAATGTCGCACCTGGAAATGGAAGGTCTCTTCGGGCAACCACGCGATTCCCAAAGTGCACAGGAATCTTATGAAGGTCTGAAAAATACTTTTGATAAACTTAAGTCATTGAAGATTGCGCCGAACTATCTTCATTTCGCGAACAGCACTACGTTTTTGGATCATTCTGAATTTGTCGCCGATGGCGTACGGCTTGGAATTTTGCTTTACGGTGTTTTGCCACCCGAACAATTTAAACAAAATCCCGATCATCATTTGAAACCGGTGATGAGTCTGGAAACCGAAATCGTGCAACTGCGAAATATGCCAAAAGGCAGCAAAATCGGTTACAGGTCTAATCAGAAAACCGAGCGAGATATGGTTATAGGTACGATTCCCCTGGGTTATCATCATGGTTTGGACCGTAATTTAACGGAAAACGGTTTTGTACTCATTCGCGGAAACAAAGCGCCATATATCGGCGCCATTTCTATGAATGCATCCACAATTGATGTTACGGATATCCCGGATATAAGAATCGGGGATAAGGTAGTGTTGATTGGCGGGCAAGGTGATATGCGGATCGATATCAATGAGATGGCAGAAAATTCAAAAACCATCGGTGCGGAGCTGATGATGCGCTTCGGCAAAACGATTGCCAGGCATTATAAGTGGAATGCACATGAAATATTTTCTTTACCGACGGATGATTCGGAATCTGAGAAGATTGAGATCAATTATTATCAAACCGAAAACGAATTGCCGGACTGGATGAATGTGTACGACATCATCCAGTTTCTGCAAACACATCTTGTGCCGTATGATGATCCTCAAAAAGTGATAAATACGGCGGTGGACTATGCTTTGTCCGCACACCCGGAGGGAAAGGGATTTATTTTTCTGGCAACCTCAGAAGAAAAGATAATCGGTGCAGTGGTTTCGATTGAGATGAGCAAAATTGGTATCATCCCGGAAAATGTTTTTGTCTATGTTTGCGTGCATAAGGATTATCGTGGCAAAGGACTCGGAACGCGTATTATTCAGCAAGCAAGCCGATATACTAATGGCGATATAAAATTGCATGTCGAAAAAACAAATCCGGCTGCTGAATTGCTAAGAAAACTCGGTTTTAAAAACGATTATTTGGAAATGCGATTTCACAAGGGAGGGAATTAATTTATGACTGATTTAAAGAAAAAATACGAAATTGATAAACAGGTATGGGACGATTGTGCGGAAACTTATGAGAGGCAAATTGTTGGGGGACATCCTGATATAATGGCATTCGAAGATTTTGAAGAAGATTTTCTCGATCGTCTGCTGCGCTATCTGGCTGAAAGTCAGGATCGTCCGATAAAGTTAATGGACATTGGCTGCGGTTCGGGAAGGTTGCATGTACGCTATGGAGCGAAATCCGAAGATATCTCCGGATTGCCGGTAAGTCACCCCCTGCTAATGCTTAAGAATAATAATCCGAAACTGGCATATGATTTCCATATTATGCGAGGACTTAAGGAAGTATGGGGAATCGATTTTTCACAGAATATGATAAATCTCGCTATCGAAAAATTGAAACGTTTAAAACTGGATCAGACTAATCATGTTCAATTGACATTCGATCAGGGTTCAGCCTTTGAACTGGCTGAAGAAAGCGAAGAGGTTTTGCCCGTAGCAGTCTGCCTTGTCAATTCCATCGGAGTGATGCAGGGCGCTGAGGGTGCCATCGAACTCTTCAAATCCATGCGCAAGGCAGT
>WJJN01000180.1 GCA_014729735.1 Candidatus Zhuqueibacterota bacterium | reverse complement strand
TTCAACCGGACGATGTATATTCCGCTCGGCACCGGATTCCCGGCGTCATCGCGGCTGTTCCATCGCAGGGAATGAGTTCCTGCCTGCTGCCATTCGTTCCTCAGCCCGGCGACACGTTGTCCGTTGATGTTGTAAACAGCAAGATATATCCTGCTGTCATGCTCGATGTGATAACGGATGGTTGTTTGAGCATTAAACGGATTGGGGTAATTTTGGTTAATATAAAATGATTCGGGCTGCGCATCATTTTCAAATGCTAAATTTGTTTTAGATACTATTCTTAAACTGTAAAATCCATTTTCTGGAAGGCGGATCTGATTGGCAGCTTCTGAAATATCAGCAGCAAAAAATGCATAATCCAGCGTATCTCCCGGAATTAGATTATCGAGAGGCAACACTGCTTCGAACGAGCTTTTACTGCCCGCAGGAATTAATGCAAGACTATCGGTTGAGCTGCTATTTATTTTGTAGAAGACAAATGCAGTATCGATCGCGCTGGAATCAGTAATTTTCGCACGAAATACTATGGAATCGGTATCGATTGGTTGATCAGGTAACGGCTCGAAGGTTATATTCGGACTGGTAGTATCATAATCAAGAAAAAGTGAATGAACTGCCATCGGAGCTGCGATGGGAGAACTGCCTGTGCGTCCCAATTCGTCTGTGACTGAAAAATAATATGAGAGTGATTTCCCTTCTCCGACAGGCGGAATTTCGCCGCAATAATCATTATTCGCTTCCTTTACCATTTGCGAAGAATCATAAGCCGTTGTATCAGTTGTTCGATAGTACAACCAGATCGCGGATGTATCTGGATTTGCTGGTTGCGTAAGAACAATAGGCGGATCGATTTTTGTTCGCAAGAGGATTGGACCTGCGGAGTACAGCGTGTCCGCTGGAAATTCCGGACTCACAATCGGCTCTTCCCCGGCGGCATAAGCAATGTAAATATTGGGTCCCAGGTTTTCCAACACCAAATCATCGATCAGTTCCGGCGGGGGCCAGAAATAATTTTGCTCCGGGCTGCCCACTTCCGGCGTAAAGGCAAAAATTTTGGGTTTTGTTTCCTGCTCACCATAAAGCCAGTCATCGGAATCGCCGCTCACGATATAATCGAATTGAGCTCCATTTGCCGGAGTATACCCATTATATGCTACACAATTTTCAGCAAGCGCCAGAAATTGCGCGTGATCCGGCGTTTCTGCATTTTTCTTTTTGTGCCCCCACGGAAATAACAACCACTGTCCATAACTGTGGTAAGAAAGACTAATTACGAACCGGTGTTGCTCTACGAAATTCCTGAGCGAATTTGTTTCCGGTTCTGAAAAAGGCTCCGGACCGCGATATGTATTATCCCGCACATTGCCACTGGAGCCGATATCCAGCCCCCATTCATATCCGAAATTACGGTTTAAATCCACGCCGTCGCTGTCAGCATCGAACATATTGTTGTTATTATTGTCGCGCAGGTTTTTTCGCCACCTGATCGGATCGTAATACACCCAGATATTGTCGATGCTTCCGGTAAATACATGCTCTCTTCCATCCGGATTCAGGGTAGGAATCAGCCACAATTGTCTGTTATTTAAGAGATGTGTTATGTAAGCATCAGTACCATAATTTTCAATGAGCCAGTTCATAAAATACATGATTATGTCCGGAGTAATCATCTCCCGAGCGTGAAGGTTTGCCATGTACAACACGTCCGCTTCTCCGGTTTCATCTTGATTTACGTTATCCGAGATTTTCAGCGCCCAGATCTCTCTCTTTTCCCAACTTTGTCCAATGCTTTGCAAAGAAGCAATTTCCGGAAAAACAGTGGCGATTTGTCGCATTTCATTCTCCATTTCCTCATAAGAATAGAAATGTGAAAAGTAATCCTGTAAACGCAACTGTTGCTCAAATTCGCCCATGTCGTCGATAATGTTCTTCGTGGTAAAGCCTAACTTCCGAATTTCCTGGAATTGGGATTTCGTTACCATTGCTTCGATTAATTGATCAGTTCTATTTTGATATGTAATATCCAGATTTAACTTTAGCAATTTGTGCATGTTTTCCCGGGATTGATTGTGTAGGTCAATTCTTATGAAGCTGAATTCCGGATCTTTTGCAAAAAGCAAATTAAAAGTCAAAAATAAAACTGCCGCAATTCGGGGTATCCATTTATTAATGTTTTTCATCAGAATCGCTTTTTAAAAAGTATAATGTTGCCTTTAAATGAAGATACCCGGGATTAGCCCGGGTATCTTTAAAATTGAAAATGTTTCCCTATCTCAAATCATACCTCAGGTTTTGGTGTTATCTTCACATTCACCTTTTTTCTTCATGAATTCGTCGAAAGACATCTGTTTTTTGTAACATTCCTGTTCCACATAATCCAGGAGATAAGCAAATGTCTCTGCGGGCACATAACCCGGTACCAACGTGATAATTTCTCCTTGTTTATCAAGAAATGCTATCGATGGAAATCCGCGCACGCCAAAAGCACGGGTCAATTCGATATTCGTGTAGGTTTTTCCTTTGTAAGTGGCTGTTTTCGAGCCATCTTCGGCATTCAATCGAACGGTAATAAATTTATCGGCAAGCACTTCACTGACACTCTCATTCTGGAACGTTTTTTCATCCATGACCTTGCACCAGTGGCACCAGTCTGTGTAAAAATCAACTATCATGTTCTTATTTTCTTCTTTGGCTTTTGCCAGACCTTTATCAAAATTCATCCAGACGACTTCATCGCCGGATTTTTCGTTAGCCACTGTTGATGCCTGAACTTCTTTTTGTTTGGTATCACTGGCATTATTATCCGAACAACCGACAATAGCGATCAGCATTGCAAGGGCGATGACAAATAATATATTTTTCATTATACCTCCCGGATTCTCTTTAATTTATTTAAAGTAATTACGCTTCGTCGCCTTCAATAGTTCCGGCACTAACAAAGGCTGCATTGAATTCATATTAATATCGTGTCGGAGCAACTGCTCCGCTGCATTTACTATGCTCAGGAAAACGGGCTGCCGACCGGACCACAGCTTCCACTGCTTCCTGCTGCCCTTTCGCTCGTTCCTGAGGAGCTAAATGCTGAAAAAAGTCTCTCTGGTCGGGGCGTGCCGCAATTTGGACAGGCAACATCCTCATTACCCGAACCCACGGATTGAAATTCTTCAAATTTTTCACCACAATTCTGACATTTATACTCATAAATCGGCATATTACGATGTCTCCTTTATTTCATCATCATTAACTCTCTTTTTTGAGGTTTCCCGTTCACCCGGAACGTTGCATGAATTTGACATTCAGGTGGGGACGCCCATTTTGGGCAAAATAAATCTCATCAATAAAAAATAGAAAACGAATATAGAGATGACCAGCCAGTCGTCCATTAATTCTCCTTTGATTGTTGTGTTGTTTTGTCTGATTTTTTACCGAGAATAAGCACAAAACCAATTAATGCCCCATATCCTGTGCTGATCCACGGATTGCTGGTTATCGGGCACATTCCAGAACGACATCCGATATAATAATAATATCCATATCCTAACAAACCACCAAGAATTACAATTCCTATTTTCCAAAATTTTTTCATCTAACGAGTACTCCGCTTTTAAAATTCTGTTTATAACTTAGATGCACAAAGAAGCGAAAAGATTCATGAATCATTTGGGCTGTAGCATCTTTTTATCCAGATCTTCCAGCAAAGTAGCATCATGTTGAGCCGCCCGTAATTGTTGCTGATCGACAATCGATGAATCTTCTCTGAACAGGTAGGCATTCGCGTTAATGAAACGCTGCATCACCTCCCGATCGACATTGCTGTGATATTCATAAACCTTGTTGCGACGATTTTGCATACTCATCTCAATCCCGATACCGAAGGCGTTAAATTCAAAACGGGGGGATACCTGACGACGATAAACCAGTCCGCGACGAGTCATTTGCGATAGCAGCCCGTTCAAATCCTCCATTGTTATATTTACTGTCCGATCCAGACATGAATAAATAGTGGTATCCATTACATTTTCTTTTACCCATAGGACTTCGAGAATGTCCAATTCCTGGCGCGTGGGGATAATGTACTCATCATATTTCAACGGTTGTGGCAGCTTTGTTTTCGGAATATCGAGAGGCGTGACCGGAATTTTGGGCTGAATATATTCGTTGGTGATCTCATAATCTGTGCGTCGGGTGGGCATGTTCAGGGCATCGTAATTCAGCTTTTCTGCAGGCGAGCGGAACGGATCGGTCGTCGTTCGGATATGCATCCGGTTTTTTTTATCGGACAGATGCATTGGCGGAAGAGTAGGCGTTTTAAGCAACGGCTTTTGGCGCAATAGGCTCGGTTGGAAATTCGTAGTACTATCTGAAATTGAATAAATCATTCGTGTTGAATCAATTATTGTTGAATCTACTTTAACCGTTTTCACCGAATCCGACTGTTGACCGAATGAATTCAATACCATCAACATAAGCGCTGGAATAAGAAGATGCATTTTCATTTGAGTTTACTCCATTCTAATTGGGACACATTTCATTTACCTTCGCAAAGCTAAAAAGTTTCCGTCTATGTTGCCTCTTTGGTGCTTGTCAAGATATTATGTTTGACTTTTACCTGTAAATTATATATATTTTACACACGATTTTAAAATGAACCGGGAAATTCTAATCGATAGAGGAGAAATTCCATGAATAAAATCCTGTTCGGTTTTCTCGCATTTTTTCTAATGTTACATTGTTCCCGTGACCAACACCAAATACTCAAAATTATCGATCCACATCATAATAATTACAGACTTTACATTATTCCGATGGATCAAAAAGATGCTGCGTCAAATGTCGCGGCTGGAAATTCCATCATTACAAAGCCTATCCTGATCGATGAACCGGCAACACTAGGTGCGATGAGAAGGGAGTGGGTCCTTAATGAAAGAACTGTTCCCAAAGAGAAAAATATCCGCTATCATCTTTTTATTATGGAAGATACAAAGAAAGTTTTCTCAGCGTGGCTGGATGAGACATTCAACGTTATGGTTTGGGATAAATACTTACTAACATTCCACGATTCGCTGCTGTTCAAGTACAAGGATTCCTTCACATATCTGCCAAAGTGTGAAGTGGTGGTAAAGGACATTCATGATGCTCGCACGCTCAGGAAAGAAATCATCGCCGCCGGTGGAATCGTCACGAATGAGCCGCGCAACAACCGCTACTGGAAGAAATTCGACGGTAAATATGTGTTACGCCGCGACCGGGGAGATTTGAAACCGAGCCGGCGCATCGGAAAATTGCGGGAAAAGATAAAAACCGATTTTCCCTATGAAAATTTTATGTTGCTCGATTTCGAATTCGATACGGATTCTGACTCAATGACAGTGTGGATTGCTGCCGATTCTTCATATATTCAGTCAATCCCGGATGAGTATCGCGTGTCGGGATATTTTGACAGGTTGAGGGATATTCGATTCACATCCATCGGACCGGATTCATCCCGAATACGCGAAATAGCCAGACAAAATAATATGGAGCAAATTGAGGTCAGTGACTAAGAACATCATTATATTTTCGCTACTTGCTTTCTTTCTTTTTTCCAATTGCTCTTCTTCAACAGATGATCAAAGAGTGAGACTCATACCAATTATTCACGGGGAATTCCGGTGCATCGGTACTGAGCCGGATTTGACGCAATTGGGATTGCAGCCCCAGCAATCCAATGGGCGGCCCAATCAGCCGAACGATCATCATATTTTCAAGGCAGATGACAATCGCTGGCATTTGTGGGCATGCGTGCGGGGAACGAAAGTTGGCAGAATTCTCTGTCACTGGCAGGCGGATTCGCTGATGCAATCGCCGTGGGTATTTACCGGAGAAATTATCAGAGCGGATAAAAGTTACGGTGAAAGCCTGGTGGAATGGAAGGGACAGGAATTTATTCAATCGCCGTACGTCGTGAAAGACAATGGCAGATATTTCATGTTCTATGGCGGTTATGACTGCGGCTTGAATCCCTGGGGCGAGCCGCTCGATCCTGCGGAAAATTACAATCACGCAGAAAAGCAAATCTGCCTGATGACATCCAATGATGGTTTGAACTGGAAGCGTCACCGGAATGAGAATGGTTTCAGCAGATTGTTCTACGGTCCGGGTGCGGCGCGGGACGAGTGCGTCGTGAAATTCGGGGACACGTGGTACATTTATTATTGCGGGCATCATAATTGGGACCGAAGATGCGGGGCAATCTACGTGCGCACCTCGGATGATCTGATTCACTGGTCGGACTGGCACATCGCGCATTATGATAAAGATTCCGAAAATCGCAAGTGGCTGCCTGAATCGCCGGTGGTTATTTACAAGAAGGGATATTACTATTTATTCCGCACTCATGGGCTAAAGTCCGGCTGCTGGGTCTATCGAAGTGACAATCCGTTTAATTTCGGACAGGGAGATGTTTCGGAATATTTCGTAACGCATCTGCCGGGCGTCATTGCCCCGGAAATTATTACAGATGATGCGGGAAATGAATATATCACTACCATCACAGATGGGGAG